>NZ_CAMLIX010000151.1 GCF_946479975.1 uncultured Flavobacterium sp. | reverse complement strand
TCATGGTTTTGCGGTGGTTTTCATTGGCAGGCACTAGTATATGCTGTCTGGGAACAATGGATTGGAATTTCGATACTAACAGCATTACTGTCTAGAGGAAAAAGGAGTTGGAATATTACTTCAAAATTATTTACCAAATTATCTCGCAGCAATTTTGCTGTTTATATTTTTCATCCGCTGGTAATTGTTACTACTACACTAGCTTTAAGAAATTGGGATGTTGATCCCGTTCTAAAACTTTTAGTAAATGCGCCAATCATCGTTTTTGGAAGCTTTGCCCTTGGATCTGCTGTATTATTAATTCCAGGAATAAGAAAAATTTTACAACTCAGTCTAGATAATTAATTCTGATTTTAAACAAACAAACTTATTCCACTATAAAACAAGCTTTTACAAATCTATTTGAATTTATTATAAAATTCATTAAAAAAAAGATCCTCAAAACTAAATAAAGTACTTATATTTGCACCCTCATTGAAGAAATGAATGACTCGATAGCTCAGTCGGTAGAGCACATCACTTTTAATGATGGGGTCCTGGGTTCGAGCCCCAGTCGGGTCACAAAAGGTCAAGTAATTATTTTACTTGGCCTTTTTTTATACATCTACATCAGCTTTTATGATCAAAGCTTAAAACCTCTTTCAACAACCATTGATTATTTACCAAAAGATACACATGTGTAAATTTCGCCTCACTGGTAAAAACATCTGGTTTATTTGCTTCTCTTAAATAAAAATCATGAATTCCAGTTTGCACAACGCCGTAAAGTTTACCTTCACTATAAAGCGGATAAACTTCTAAACTTTCTGGTTTTACTTTTCTAATGGGTTTCTGAGGACCGCCCGAACAAATATTCTTTTTAACATTTTCTAAAAAAGTCTTTTTATTTTGAATTCCGCCTTGATCATGATAAAAAACCAAATCTGGGTGAATTGCTTTTTCAAGAAAGACAATATCACAGTCATTAAAACTTTTAGCAAAAAAAATGCTATCCAATTTTTTCATGCTTAAAAACAATTCAGAATCTTTTGCTACTTGCGCAAAAAGACCAACAATAGTGCTAAGTAAAAACAATAAGAGTAGCTTTTTCATTTCCAATTATATTAAGTGATCACAATTTCGTTTTAGAATAATCCATTGCATTTTTGGCAGCAATTTCAATCATTTTCATTTGTATTTTAAAAGTAACATAATTATCAATTTGTTTTTTAGTCATGCTGATTTTTTCTCCGTTTGCTAACTATAATTTTATTCGCAAAATACTTTTCCAAAACAAATCTTTCATACATTCGTAAGAATATAATCAACCACTAATCCCAAATTAGTTTTTATGAAAAACCTACTATTAATGTCATTCCTAATAATGACATGCTCTATCTGGGCACAATCTGCAACAGGCTATTTTGATAAAGCCATGAAAAAGGCCGAAGCCGGAAACACCAAAGGCGCAATTGCCGATTACACGAAAGCCATCAGCATGAATTCTAAATTTGTTGAAGCGTATCAAAATCGAGGTGTTGCCAAATTTAAATTGAACGATTTAAAAGGTGCGCAAGCCGATTTTACCAAAACAATCGAACTAGACAGCATGAATGCAGATGCTTTTACTGGCAGAGCCAATGTAAACTACAAACTGCAAAACTATCAAGGCACGATTGACGACTGCACCGCATCATTAGAATTAAATCCGAAAGATTATATAGCTTACAACTTAAGAGGTTTGGCATATAACAAAAATGGAGACAAAAAAAATGCCTGTAAAGATTTTTCTAAAGCAATTGAATTAGGAAGCCAAAGCGCATCTAAAAACAGAGCTACTTTTTGTAAATAATTATAACATCTAAAAAACAGTCTTGAAAAAATATGAAGACTGTTTTTTTTTTGCTTTTTTACCAAAGTAATAATTTTCTTAAAAAAAGAATACCTGATTTTAGGTAAAAAATATATTTTTAATATATAAACCTCTAATCCTTTATCTTTTTAATGTGCTTTTAAGGTTGTATATTAGATTTTGTTTTACATTTGTCGACCTAATCGTGAAAAATGATAAACAATATCAAAACTGTTTTCAGCATAAAAGATCTTGAGAACTTATCTGGAATTAAAGCACATACCATACGCATCTGGGAAAAGAGATACAATATTCTTGAACCAATGCGAACAGATACCAACATAAGATTTTATAATCTGCATAATTTACAAAAGCTGTTAAACATTACGCTATTACACGAGTATGGTTATAAGATTTCGAAAATTGCCACCTATCCAGAGGAAAAAATTCCGCAGCTGGTACGTGAAATAATTTCAAAGAAAAATTCACAAAACTACGCTATCACTTCTTTTAAAATGGCGATGATGAATTTTGACCAAGAACTATTCTTCAACACATTCGACTGGCTTATTTCTGAAAAGACTTTTAAAGAAGTTTTTAAAGAACACTTTTTACCTCTTTTAAAAGAACTAGGATTGCTATGGCAGTCTGAGACTATCACGCCTGCAAATGAACATTTTATGAGTCATTTGATCAAACAGAAAATCTTAATATATACTGAGAGTCTACAAATAAGAAAACCAACCAGAACCGACAAGATTTTTGTTTTATCGCTTCCGCTAAATGAAATTCATCAAATTGGTTTGTTGTATCTGCAATATGAAATACTAGATCGAGGTTACAAAACCATTTATTTAGGCGAAAGCATGCCGATTGAAAACCTTCAAGATTTGACGAAACATTTTGAAAACATAACATTCGTTTCTTTCATGACCGTTCAGCCAGATCGCGGCGTAATCAATCAGTACGTAAAATCGATGGCACAGAAACTGCTTCAAAAAAACAATGAAATCTGGCTTATGGGCAAAATGGTCGAACATATTGATCAAAAAGCATTAAGCGACAGAATTCGTGTTTTTGACTCAATGGAAGAAACTATTAACATGATCTAATTTTATTTTGTTTAAGTTTTTCTTATATTTGTTAAACAAATGAGAAAAACAATCCAAATAATAGGTTCTGGCTTCTCCTCCCTAGCCGCCTCATGTTATCTTGCTCAACAAGGAAACAGTGTAACTATTTACGAAAAAAATCCAACTATTGGAGGTCGTGCAAGACAATTTAAAAAAGACGGCTTTACCTTTGACATGGGACCAAGCTGGTACTGGATGCCAGATGTTTTTGAGCGTTTTTTTCAGGATTTCAATAAAAAACCATCCGATTATTACGAGCTCATAAAGCTAAATCCAGCGTATCGCGTTTATTTCGGAATAAACGATTTCATCAGCATTTACGATAATCTCGCAGATATTAAATTAGCTTTTGAAGCAATTGAAAAAGGAAGCGGTCAAGAACTCGAAACCTTTATCAATCAAGCAAAAAGCAATTATGATATTGCTATCAAAGAACTCGTTTATCGTCCTGGAGTTTCGCCACTTGAATTAATCACAAAAGAAACAGCTTTAAAACTCAATCAGTTTTTTGGTAATGTGAGTGCCGATATCCGTAAGAAATTCAAAAACGAAAAACTGATTCAGATTCTAGAATTTCCTGTTTTATTTCTTGGAGCAAAACCTACCAACACGCCTTCATTCTACAATTTTATGAATTATGCCGATTTCGGTCTCGGAACCTGGCATCCTAAAACTGGAATGTTTGACGTTATCCGCGGACTTGAAAAACTGGCTTTAGAACTTGGCGTGACCATTAAAACCAATTCTCCAATAGAAAAAATAATAGTTGAAAATAAAACCGCAACTGGAATCGTAATTAACGGCGAAACTTTAAAAGCCGATATTATTTTAAGTGGCGCCGATTATCAGCATACCGAAACTTTGTTAGAAAAAGAACATCGCGCCTATTCTGAAAAATATTGGGAAAGCAGAATCTTTGCTCCTTCTTCGCTCCTGTTTTTTATTGGTTTTAATAAAAAAATCGAAAACATTTCGCACCACGCTTTATTTTTCGATACCGATTTTAATCAGCATGCGATTGATATTTATGATGAACCTAAATGGCCAGAATCTCCGTTGTTCTACGCCAATTTCCCATCAAAAACAGATTTAACGGCTGCGCCAAACGGAATGGAAACTGGTTTTTTTTTAATTCCGCTTGCGCCAGGAATTGAAGACAACGAAAAACTCAGAGAAGAATATTTCGAAAAAATAATCACTCGTTTTGAGCAACTTACGCAACAAGAAATTAAAAATAACATTATATTTAAGGAATCATTCTGTAAAAACGATTTTGTAGCAGATTACAATGCTTACAAAGGAAATGCTTACGGAATGGCAAATACCTTATTGCAAACGGCTTTTTTAAGGCCAAAACTAAAAAGCAAAAAAGTTCGTAACTTATATTTTACTGGACAATTAACAGTTCCTGGTCCCGGTGTTCCCCCTGCGCTAATTTCAGGAAAACTAGCGGCAGAATTAATTCAAAAATCTTTAAGATCTTAAAAAATGAAATCACTATTCGACGCTGTTTCTTTCAAATGCAGTAAGCTGGTTACCAAAAACTACAGCTCTTCTTTCTCGATTGCCGTAAAAATGCTCTCGCCAAGTATTCGCGATGCCATTTACAGCATTTACGGATTCGTTCGTTTTGCTGACGAAATCGTAGATTCATTTCACGATTACGAAAAAGAGTATCTAATCGACGATTTTGAAAAAGAATATTACAAAGCAATGGAACTAGGAATCAGTTTAAATCCTATTCTAAATTCTTTTCAGCATACCGTTAAAGAATACAATATCACAGACGATCTCGTTCAGGCATTTTTAAAAAGCATGAAACTAGACCTTATAAAATCAACTTACAACACCCAAACCGAATATGCCGATTATATTTACGGCTCAGCAGATGTTGTGGGCTTAATGTGCCTAAAAGTATTTGTTTCTGGAAAAGAACACAAATACGAACAATTAAAAGAAGAAGCCATGCGATTAGGATCGGCTTTTCAGAAAGTAAACTTTTTGAGAGATTTAAAAGATGACAACACCATCTTAAACCGAACTTATTTTCCTGGAGTTAATCTCGAAAATTTCAACGAAGATTCTAAAGAACAAATCATCAAAGAAATCGAAGAAGACTTCAGAATCGCTTATCAAGGAATTGTAAAATTGCCAATGGAAGCCAAATTTGGAGTTTATACAGCCTATGTTTATTACAAAAAACTGCTTAAAAAACTTAAAAATACGCCATCACACGAAATTGGAAATGCAAGAATTCGAGTTTCTAATTATACAAAAGCAGGACTTTTAGCACAGTCTTTTGTGACTTATAAACTCAAATTGGTCTAGTATTTAAACACATAGAAACATAGAATTAGAGAGCAAAAAAGGCGTTTCACTCACATATTCACATAGCGCTATGTGTGAGAAACTAGTTTCTTTCCATCTCTCCTACTAAAAATAAAATCTATGTTTCTATGTGTTGAAAAATGTAAGTCCTAGACAAATTCCATTTGAGTCAACCTTTTATAATTTAAAGCTAAACTCAAAAAAAATAAAACTATAATTTTAATAATAACATTTATAAAATGATTTCTTTTTTAATCTTTTTAGGCGTTTTCCTCTTCATGGAATGTGTTACCTGGCTTACACACAAGTATGTCATGCACGGTTTCATGTGGTATTTTCATGCCGATCATCATCAGCCGAGATACGAAAAATTTGAGCGCAACGACATTTTCTTTGTCATATTTGCGATTCCGAGTATACTCTTATTTTATTTTGGTGTTCAAGGCGGATTCAATTACCTCTTTTTCATTGCCTGCGGCATTACACTTTACGGTATTTGTTACTTTTTAATTCACGATGTACTTATACATCAGCGTTTTAAATGGTTCAAACATACCAAAAACAAATACCTTATCGGACTCAGAAAAGCCCATAAAATACACCACAAACACCTAAATAAAGAAAAAGGAGAATGTTTCGGAATGTTGTTTGTGCCATTTAAATATTATAAAATGTAATTATTTGGGCGTTACCCAAGGGTCGGGCTTTCCGTTCCCGCTTTTTTATGTCTGGCAAAAAGGCCAGCCACAAAAAGAGCTCCACTGCAATCCCTAACGCTCACGTATGATAAGAAACATTTGTAACAATTGATTGAATAAGAAAATGAAATTATACAAAATAGCAACCGTACAATACGTCAGCGCAAGTGTAGAAGAATGCTGGGATTTTTTCTCAAGTCCAAAAAACCTGCAGACCATTACACTCGACAATATGAATTTCGAAATCAAAGATTTCGACGACAAAAGAATGTATCAAGGACAGATTATAACGTACACATTAAAACCTCTTTTAGGAATAAAAATTTCGTGGGTAACCGAAATCACAGCCTGCAATGACAACCAGTATTTTATAGATGTACAGCGTTTTGGCCCCTACAAATTATGGCATCACAAACACTTTTTTGAAAAAACTCCAGACGGCGGAACCAAAATGACAGATATTGTTCATTACGCACTCCCACTTGGAATTTTAGGCAGAATAATGAATCGTCTCGTTGTACAAAATAAACTAAAAAGTATCTTCGATTACCGTCGTACCAAGATCGAAGAGTTATTTAATTCAAAATCACAGCCCAAAATTATATCCATTAATGCTGAGCAAAAAAGCATTTAAATACATAGTAACAGATTAAAAAATCCTTTTAATCTGTGGCTATATTTTTTTTCTCGCAGATTTGGCAGATATATCAGATTTATTGCGTTGAAAAGATTTTTGCTGATTTTTGCATAATCAAAAGAATTTGCGTGAAACAAAAATCCTTTTATCGTAATCGCTAAAAATTCACATAAAAAAATGACAAAACAAAAAGTTTCTTTTTTCTGGTTTAGACGTGATTTGCGTTTAGAAGACAATACTGGATTATTTCATGCTTTACAATATGATTTCCCTGTAATCCCTTTATTTATTTTTGATGAAGATATTCTTGACAATCTTCCAAAGAATGACGCTAGAGTAAGTTTTATTTACGATTCACTTCAAAAAATAAATACAAACTTAAACGCTTTAGGATCTTCAATCTTAATCAAAAAAGGAAAAACAAAAGAAGTTTGGAAATCCCTTTTAGAAGAATTTGACATTCAGAACTTATTTTTCAATAAAGATTATGAGCCGTTTGCGATTAAACGTGATACATTAATTTCTACTTTACTGAAAGAAAATAACATCGAATCTCATTCTTTTAAAGACCACGTAATTTTCGAAGAAAAAGAAATCACAAAAGCCGACGGACTTCCCTACACGGTTTACACTCCATATAAAAATAAATGGCTCGAAAAATATCATTTAGCTGGTTCGGCTCCTGAATATGATTCGACTTCATTGCAAACTAACTTCTTCAAAAATCAATTCAAATTCCCTGAATTGTCTGAAATTGGTTTTGAAAAAAGCACAATAAAAGTCCAACCTCACAACTTAACGCAAATTGCCAATTATCAAGAAATACGAGATTTTCCCGCTGTAGACGGAACTTCGTATCTTTCTCCACATTTGCGTTTTGGAACCGTCAGTATTCGAAAATTAGTGAATTGGGCAAACAAAAAAAATCAGACTTTTTTAAGCGAACTCATTTGGAGAGAATTCTTTATTCAGATTCTTTTCAGTTTTCCTAAATGCGTCAATCATAATTTTAAGTCGGCTTACGACGGAATTCAATGGCGCAATAACGAAGAAGATTTCAAACGCTGGTGTTCTGGAACTACAGGTTATCCAATGGTCGATGCAGGAATGCGCCAGCTTAATGAAACAGGTTATATGCACAATCGTGTTCGTATGGTTGTCGCAAGTTTTTTGTGCAAACATCTTTTGATTAACTGGCAGTGGGGCGAAGCCTATTTTGCCGAAAAACTCTTAGATTTTGAATTGGCTTCAAACGTAGGAAACTGGCAATGGGCAGCGGGAACAGGTTGCGACGCTGCGCCTTATTTCAGGGTTTTTAATCCCGAAATCCAACAAAAGAAATTTGACGAAAAAGGAGCCTACATCCGCAAATGGATTCCTGAATTTGATTTTGGTTATAATGAACCAATGGTCGATCACGCTTTTGCAAGAGATCGAGCGATTGCGACTTATAAAGAAGGGATTCTTAAGTAGAAATTCCAAATTTAAAAATTCCAAATTCCAATTATACCAATCTGGTCCTACTGAGCGAAGTAGAAGGATCACACAAGTAGCTCCAAAACATTATAACCCCAATATTCAAACATAGCCCAAGGTTTCAACCTTGGGTACATAATATATTCCATTTGTCATCCTGATGAAGAAAGATCACACAAGAAGATCCGCAATCAAAATCAAATCTTTGTAGAATTCCGAGTGTGATCCTTCGTTCCTCAGGAGGACAAAAAATGTGCAGAATTTAAGATC
This sequence comes from uncultured Flavobacterium sp., assembly GCF_946479975.1. The sequence continues at coordinate 4,374 of NZ_CAMLIX010000151.1, read as the reverse complement.
TAAACTTGAAACAAATAAAAAAAATCCAAATTCCAATTACTCGCAATCTTGTCCTCCTGAGCGAAGTCGAAGGATCGCACAAGAAGATCCACAAACATTATAACTCCAATCTTAAAACATAGCCCAAGGTTTCAACCTTGGGTTCACAATATATTCCATTTGTCATCCTGACGAAGGAAGGATCACACAAGAAGATCCGCAATCAAAATCAAATCTTTGTCGAGCTTCCAGTGTAATCTTTCATGACAAACTAGACAAAAAAAACCTTTGTCAAAGTTTTGAACTTTGACAAAGGCTGTTATCTAAAATTGGAATTTGGAATTTAAATATTGAAATTTAAATCTTTAGTATTTCAAATAATTATCCACCACAATCTTCGCTTTCAAATCAAACATTAAATTATACAATCCGAAGAAAGTACGGTTCATGTAGATGAAATGTTTCGAACCACGGTTTCCATTCATTTTTTTTAGATTGGTATCTTCAGAAAAGCGTTTTCCTAATTCTGCGATTGCATTAAAAAACGTTTCATCTGCAAAATCGAAAGTTTCGCTTTGAAATGGCTTTGTGAAAAGCGATAATAAATCATGAAACATCACGGTGAAATATTCAACTTCAGCTGGCGTATCATCTTCACGAAGAATTTCTAACTGGAATAACTTTTTATTAAACAACGCTTGATCTGTAATCACATTTTTGTTGATTAACTCAAAATACGGCGTGTAGAAATCATCTGGAATTTGTTTCATACAACCAAAATCTAAAGCAATCAATTGGTTTTGCTCATCAACCAAGAAATTTCCTGGATGCGGATCTGCGTGTACTTTTCTCAAAACGTGAATTTGGTACATATAGAAATCCCATAGCGCCTGCCCTATTTTGTCACCAACTTCTTGATCTTTATTTTTAGCCGTAAATTCAGAAAGATGAATTCCCGTCATCCAATCCATCGTAATGATTTTCTCTGAAGAATACTCTGGATAATACTTCGGAAAAGTGATGTTTTCAATTTTACCACACGCATCAACCACTTCCTGACTTTGCTTTAATTCAAGCAAATAGTTGGTTTCTTCGATAAGTTTATCTTCAACTTCTTTAAAATATTTATCAGAATCTTTCCCTTGCAGATTAAACATTCTAATTGCAATAGGTTTTACCAAAGCCAAATCTGACGAAATACTATTGGCAACACCAGGATATTGAATCTTAACTGCCAGTTTTTTGTCGTTTTTCTTTGCCAAATGCACTTGACCAATACTTGCTGCGTTTACAGAATTTGGATTGAATTCATCAAAGATTTCGTAAGGCGTTTTTCCAAAATTATTTTTAAACGTTTTTAAGACCAAAGGAGCAGAAAGCGGCGGTACAGAAAATTGCGACAAAGAAAATTTCTCCACATAAGCCTGAGGCAGGAAATTCTTGTCCATACTTAACATCTGCGCAACTTTAAGCGCACTTCCTTTTAAGCTTTTTAATCCGTCGTAAATATCTTCTGCGTTATTTTCGTTTAGTTTATCACGGGTTAAATCTGGATTAACTACTTTTTCAGCATAATGCTTGATGTAGTTTACACCGATTTTAGCTCCGGTCTGAACCAGTTTTCCAGCTCTTTCAATTTTTGAAGTAGGAATATAATCGATTGTTTTCATTTATCTGCTGTGTATTTTTTCTTTAAATAGAAATTTTCCAAAATCTATTAAATGATTCATTGGTGCAACATTCATTAATTCAAATGAAGCATTAACCGATTTTTCGATAAAAATATCTGTTTTTTCAAAAGCTGCAGATTCGTCATCCATCCAAAATTTGATCGTCATCATCAATTGCAGCCAAGACGATTCCTGAATGGCTTTTTCCTGAAACTTCTGAAATCTTTCTTGTTCCAATCTATAATCATCGGTTAAAATTTCAGAAACATACGCTTTAAAACTTTCGCGAAGCGTTGTCAGCTGAACTAAATTTTTAAGCGGATTTCTATTGATTTTAAGAGTTTGTAAAACGTAACTTCTGTTTGCTGTTAAAATTTCGAAGAAAGTAAAATAGAAACTCAGCATTTTGTTTTTCATATCGTATTGCTGGTATTCTTCGGTTGTGTGAAGAAGATTTACTGCGTTCTCAAAAAACAGCCTGAAAATTTCTTTTTCTAAGCCTTCTAATGTTCCAAAAAAAGAATAAAACTGAGCCTCTGTAAAATCATTTTCTTTGGCAAAATGATAAACCGATTTTGGTTTTTGACCTTTTTCTAAAACCTCATCCATATATTTTGAAACGATATCATCTTTGGTAATTTCCGTTTTTTTAGTCTCCATTTTATTAAAATTTAGAATTTGCCATAAAGGTAAACATTGTTTAAGTATCTTTACTAATCCTTAAACAAGTTACACTGTTAAATATATTATAAACTATTATGGCTCAAAATGTTCTACTAACTGGCGGAAGCGGTTTTATCGGAAAACATTTAACCGATGTTCTTCTAGAAGCTGGATTTTCTGTTTCTATTTTGAGTCGTTCTGCAAGAGAAAATTCGCCGGCAATTACATATTATAAATGGGATTTAAATAAAAATCACATTGATGAAGATGCCGTTTTAAATGCCGATTTTATCGTTCATCTTGCTGGAGAAGGAATTGTAGAAAAAAGATGGACATCAAAAAGAAAAAAGGATATTATTGAGAGCCGCGTTAAACCAATCGATTTGATTCTTTCTGTTTTAGAAAAACACAATAAAAAACCAGAAGCTTTTGTATCTGCTTCGGGTGTTGGCATTTATGGTGCAGTTACAAGTCATAAAATTTGTACCGAAAGTACACCTCCTGCAGATGACTTTTTAGGAACAACCTGCCAAAAATGGGAAAATGCCGTTGATAAAATTGGCGCTTTAGGCATAAGAACCGTTAAAATTAGAACCGGAATTGTTTTAGGAAAAAATGAAGGTTTTCTAAAAAAATTGATTCCAACTTTTAAGTCTGGCTTTGGCTCAGTTTTAGGTTCAGGAAAACAATATCTTCCATGGATTCACATTGACGATTTGTGTGCTATTTATTTAAAAAGTATCGAAGACTCAAAATTAGAAGGTCCATATAATGCCTGTATAACCGATAATACTACCAACTCTAGATTTTCTAAGACATTTGCTAAACTGTTTGATTATACGATCTGGCTTCCAAAAATTCCGCCATTCTTCTTAAAAATAGTATTGGGCGAAATGAGCGAAGTTATTTTGACCGGACAACGTGTTTCTTCAGAAAAAATTCAGAAAACAGGTTTTGAATTTCAATTTACAGATTTAGAAAAAACGTTAATTAATTGTTTGAAATGATTTTTATAACGCACAATTTTTTTAAAACACGTAGAGACATAGAATCTACAAAACTAAATAAAGGCTTTTCATTTGTTTAAATGCACATAGCGAGGTTAGACTTCACTTCCTTTTAATTTACTTAACAATCTACTTTAAAGTTGCATACATCGTTTCGTCGCTGTGTACTATTCCTGTCAATGCCGTATTTGCTGTCTGATTAATTTTTGCAGCTATTTTGCTTGGAATTTTAATATCGAAATCTGAAACTGTAATTGGAAAATCTGAAATGATCTGGATTCCGTCTGGAACTCTTTTGATCAAAGCGTTAACCACAATTTCTTTCGATTTACCTTTTAAATTAAGTTTTCCTTTTATTTCGTAGCTCTTATCGATTTCGGTAATATCTTTTAAATCGAACTTGTCAATTTTGCCTTTAAATACTGCTTTTGGATATCGATTGCTTTCTAGATAATTTTCGTTAAAATGCTCCTGCATTAAATCTAATTTAAAACGAAAATCTTTGATCATCACAGTACAAACAAAAGTACTGGTTTTAGGTTCTAAAAGAATTACAACCTGTCTGTTTACTGCTTTTATTTCTTCAAATAAAGGCACCGAAGCTTCAAAATTTACCGTCCCTGTATTGGTAAAAAACTTATCCTGAGCCAGTGCCGAAAAAGCAGTTAAAAGTAAAAATAATAATGTAGTTGTTTTCATAATCGTCTGCATCTAAACAATTATGTCATTCAATTTGTTCTGTTAAAAGAAGGTAAAAAAATTAGATTCAGATTAATTGAGAAAAATCGAACGGCAATAGTCCGTGAAAAAATTTCGTAACCTTAATGGTCACTATTAAAGTTACGAAATTTAAGTTAGCAAAGTTTCAGAATGATGCTAAATATTTGTGAATGTTTTGAATACAAAAATCAGTTTCAAGATTTACACTACATTTTCTACTTCTGTACAAATTTCAATTAAAAAACCATTCAAATCTCTTACATACGATACAACTTGACCCCAAGGTTTTTCGACCGGTTCTGCAACCATTACAGCGCCATGCGAAGTAGCTTTTT
>NZ_CAMLIX010000150.1 GCF_946479975.1 uncultured Flavobacterium sp. | reverse complement strand
TTCTCAAGAACTGAATGAAAATGATAGATAAGATAAAACAACATATAGAGGAAGCAAAAGCCTTTAATGAGAAAAATAAAGAATCTTTAGAACAATTCCGTATTAAATATTTAGGTAGTAAAGGGTTATTGAAAGAACTTTTTACTGAGTTTAAAAATATTCCGAACGACCAGAAAAAAGATTTTGGACAAGTAATCAATACTTTAAAAGCTGTTGCTGAAGAAAAAGTAAGAGCAATTCAGGAAGAACTTGAAAGCAAAGAAGAGACAAAAGGTGTTTTTGGAGATTTAACACGTGCGGCAGAACCAGTACTTATTGGTTCACGTCATCCTATTTCTATAGTTAAAAATCAAATCATCGATATTTTTGCGAATATTGGATTCAACGTTTCTGAAGGTCCGGAAATCGAAGACGACTGGCATAACTTTACGGCATTAAACTTACCGGAATATCACCCGGCGCGTGATATGCAGGATACGTTTTTCATTCAGACAAACCCAGATGTTTTATTGCGTACGCATACATCATCTGTTCAGGTGCGTTACATGGAAAATAATAAACCGCCGATTCGTACGATTTCGCCGGGACGTGTTTTCCGTAATGAGGCGATTTCATCTCGTTCGCACTGTATTTTCCATCAAGTGGAAGGATTGTACATTGACAAAGATGTTTCTTTTGCCGATTTGAAACAAACACTGCTTTATTTTACAAAAGAAATGTTCGGAAAATCTAAGATTCGTCTTCGTCCGTCTTATTTTCCATTTACAGAACCAAGTGCTGAAATTGATATCTATTGGGGTTTAAAAACTGAAACCGATTACAGAATCACAAAAGGAACTGGATGGCTGGAAATTGGAGGCTGCGGAATGGTAGATCCAAACGTTTTGAAAAACTGTGACATTAATCCAGATGAATTTAACGGATTTGCTTTCGGAATGGGAGTAGAGCGAATTGCGATGCTTTTATACCAAATTGGAGATATCCGTATGTTTTATGAAAACGATGTTCGTTTCTTAGAGCAGTTTAAATCAAATATATAAAATTTTAGATTTTAGATTTTAGATTGTTGATTTTAGATGAACGATCTTAATTGTAATACCAAACCTTTGTTGAAGTTTTAGGCTTTGACAAAGGTTTTTAAAATTTAGTACATGAAAAAAGATATAATAATTCCAGAAGTTGAAAACGTGTTTCTTGCAGCAGTGCAGGAATGGAGCGACGATTTTATGGAAAAAGTTTGGTACGCTTATTTAGTAAACGACAGCGATTTTAATTTAGACAGTGTAATGGTGGTTTCAAAAGCATTTGGAACAATTGATGGCGAAATGAAAAAAACGTCAATTCTGCGTCACGCCTTTGTTGAAGTTCCAGCCGTTTCTGTAGTTAAAATCGAAATGATCGAGAAAAGTCTTCTGGTTATGAACAATGAATTCATGGTGACTTTCTTCATTGGAAATACTTTGTACGATAAAAAGTTTATCTTCAAATCAAATTTAATCAACGAAAATGATACGGAGGAAGTGCCGATTTTGTTTGTTGAGGGAATTATGGTGAAATAGAATAAGTTTCCAGTCGCAGTCTCAGTATTTAGTGGTCTGCATTGCGTAAAAATAAAAAGTCCGAAAAAATATTTTTTCGGACTTTTTATTTTTTATATGTTTGGAAACTTCAAATTGAGGCGCTGAATACTGAGACTGCGACTGAAAACTTAATCTAAAGACTCCGTCAGTTTTCTAAAAACCGTTTTAGCGTCTTTTCCTTCGTATAAAACAGCATACACAGCGTCTATAATTGGCGTTTTAGCACCATAACCTTGATTTAGTTTGTAAGCACTTTTTGTTGCGTAATAACCCTCAGCAACCATGCTCATTTCCATCATGGCACTTTTTACGGTATAACCTTTTCCAATCATGTTTCCGAACATTCTATTTCTAGAAAAAACCGAATATCCTGTAACCAATAAATCGCCCAAATAAGCCGAATCATTTATGTTACGCTTCATTTTATGAACTTTTCTAATGAATTTCTTCATTTCGCGAATCGCATTACTCATCAAAACCGATTGAAAATTATCTCCATAACCCAAACCATGAGCAATTCCGGCAGCGATAGAATAAATATTTTTTAACATTGCAGCATATTCCGTTCCGATAATATCGTCTGAAATCTTTGCTTTAATATAATTTCCAGAAAGAGATTTTGCCACTGTGCAGGCTTTTTCAGGATCTCCACAGGCAATTGTTAAATATGACAGTCTTTCTAAAGCTACTTCCTCAGCGTGACACGGACCCGTAATTACACCAATGTTGTAATACGGAATGTCATATTGAATATGAAAATGCTCTCCAACAATTAAACTTGTCTCTGGCACAATTCCTTTAATTGCAGAAAAAATAATTTTGTCGGCCAAAGAAACCGTCATATTCTGTAATTCGGCATCAAGGAAAGCAGACGGAATCGCAAAAATAATGTAATCTGCGTATTCAATTGCTTCGTTTATATTGCTTGTCAATTTAAGTTTGCTGATATCAAATTCAACAGAGCTTAAATAATTTGGATTGTGTTTGTATTTCTGAATATGTTCGATTGCAGACTCGTTGCGCATGTACCACGCAATTTCGGAAAGATTAACGCATAACATTTTTGCAATTGCCGTTGCCCAGCTTCCCCCTCCAATTACTGCAAATTTTAACTTATCGCTCATTATTTTATTAATTTGAAACAAAAGTACTTAATAATGTGCTAATAAAGCAAAATCTGATTTAAGAAAATTTACCAAAGCCTTTCAGAGTCTTTTTCTTTTAAATGAAAAGAGGTCAAATTTCAGAATAAATTTAGTTTTAAAGTTAAAAAAACTTATTTTTGAGAAATTTCGCTCAATTATGATGAATAAATTTTTGACCCTTATTTTTGTTTTCACAACACTATTTTCTTTTTCTCAAAATATGGAAACACTTTATTTCGATGCCAATTGGAAAACAACAACTAAAGAAAATGCCTCTTTTTACAGAATTATGCCTTTAAAAAAACTGGGCGATCTTATACTGGTTGAAGATTTTTACATCAACAAAAAACCACAGTTTCAAGGATATTCTTTTCAGGAGAATGAGAACAATTATGTTGGTGATGTAATTTGGTTTGATGAAAATGGTTTCGATTCTTCCTTTTATCAATACTATAATTTTTCTGCCGTTTCGAATCTGGTTTATTATTATCCAAATGGAAAAAAGTTGAGGATTGTTCAATATAAAAATGGAAGAAAAGACGGAGAAACAATTCTTTATCATCAAGACGGAACTGTATTGATGAAAGGTAAATATGAAAGTGGAAAGCCTGTGAGTGGTGATTTTGAAGAAGTTGTGAATTGGGACAATTACCGTTTTAACCAAGCCGATAATGAAGCAGGAAAAGAAGAACCCATAAGAACTGTAGAGGGTGTAATTCTGCGTGACGAGACTGGAAAAAATAAAAAGAGACAAGTTGTAAAAAAGAAGATTTTCTGGAGCGACTCAAAACAACTTGCACAGGAAATTTGGTACGATATTGTAAACGATTATACAGAATCTTTCAAACAGATTAATTATGACAAGTCTGGAAAAGTTTTACAGACAATTAACGAAGGAGATTTTGTTCAATACGGAAGAGAAATTTCAAACGGAATTGTTTATGATTATTACTTTCAAAATAAATTTGCCGTTGCTCTTAAATCTAAAACAAATTACAAAAACGGGCAGAAAAATGGTGAGGAAATTCAATATTATCCCAACGGAAAAATTTTAAAAATTGTCCATTATTCTGATGGAGAAGAAGAAGGCGATCAAATTGAATATAATGCTGACGGAACCGTAAAAAGAAAAATGATTTATAAAAATGGACAACCTTTTGAAGGTAATTTTGATGAAAAATTTGCAAGCGATTTAAGCATTAATCAAAACTATAATAATGGTTTAAAAGAAGGAGAAGCAATTGTAAAAGATGAATCGAAGGATGTTGTGGCGAAAGGGATTTATAAAAATGGAAAGCCATTTAACGGAACATTTGTCATCAAAAATGAAAACGGACAAAATGAATTGATAAATGTTGTCGATTACAAGAAAAACGGTATGCAGAAAATCTTTAATTATTATCTCGATGATCCTATTGAAACGTATACTGTGGTAAACGACATTAAAAATGGGGAAAGAGTTTTTTATGATAATCGAGAAGTAACGGGAAAACTGGAATATAAAAATGATGCGCCGTTTGAAGGAAATTTGGTCGAAGCCAAAAAAAATACAATCTATAAAAAAGGTGCCGTTACAGCTGAGATTTATTACAGAAATGAATACGATAAAAAAGAGGAAAATAATATTATAAGAACACTATATTTTGAGAACGGAAAAAGAACAAAAATCGTAAATCAATCTTTTTTAATTACTTCAGACCGTCAGGATTCGTATGTTGGAATTTATAAAAATGACAAACCGTTTTCGGGTTATTTTGCAACAGAATTTAATGAGTTTAATTATGTCGATTATTATGAAAACGGAATCATCAAATACCAATATTCAAATAATTATTTAGAAAATCTTGAAAAGTATGAGTATCCCAATTATAACATACAATCTACTTTTAAAGATGGGAAAATAGTTGATGGCCCTGAATACAGTAAACTAGATCGCCAGTTTATTACTAAAAATTGGAAAAATGGAGTTCTGAAAAGTTTTGATTTTGACGTTTTTGCCATGCATTATTTTAACCGTTATCATTTTGAGTTAAAAGACAATGCAATTGAATTGGAAGAAGTCAGCAAAAAGATAAAAGGAAAAATTGTTTTAGAAAAAGTAAATAATAAAAATGTTGGCAAATTTAGTGTCGAAGGAAAATTACTTTCTGTTAGTTCTACTTTAGAAGTTGATGAAACAATTCCGTCAGAAACAGGAAGTGTTTTCTATTACCAAACAGAAAATAAAATTGAAGCAAAACTATTTTATACAACAGAGGAAGAAGATGAAAATAGGGGGGATGTTGAAATTTTCAGTACTGTATTTATGTGGTATATTGATCATAACAAAACTATTGAAGAAAATTTTAATTTGATTGCTGAAAGAATTTCTTCAGAAAAAGATGTTGAGCTATTATTTGGAAATAAAATAAAAGGAAACTTAATTGCAGGTTTAAGAATTGACAAAAATAAGAAGCCAGAAATTGGAACTTTAATTCTAAAAAATAAAAGCAATTCGTATGACTTAAAACTATTTTATAAAGAAAAAGTTTTAGATGAAAAAAAGAATGTTGATTTAAGAAATGTAAAATCCGAAATAGAAAATCTGAATAAAATTCTAGAAACAAAAATGAACGAAAGCTATAAGTAAAATGTCTATTTTTACTTTTCTTTTCTAATCTAAAAAAATATTTTTATCCGCACACAATAAAACATCAAACTTTACGTTATAAGTCTTTATAAATTAGAATTTTAATGAATTTATCAACATTTGAGTTAGTTAGTTTTGTTTTAGTATTTTAAAAAGGCGTTCTTATTTACATAGAACGCCTTTTTTTAGTTTTCAGTCACAGTGGCAGTTTACAGTAATCTGCTAGTAATTTAGTTTTCAGTCACAGTGGCAGTTTTCAGTTCTGTGCTTAACTGTAAAACTAAGACTGGATACTGAGACTAAATACTGAGACTGAATACTGAGACTGAAAACTGCGACTAATAAGAAAGTTCAACAATAGACTTCACCTTATCTAAAGTCACTAATTGATTTTCTCCTAAGCCTTTCCAGCCTCTTTCGTCAAAACGATTTACAATAAAATCTGCTGTGTTTGAATAGTCGTTTGTGTATTGCGAAAGTTTCGTATCCATTCCCATTGTATGGAAAAATTCAACTGTTTTATTGATCGCTTCTTTTGCAACTTCATCATCAGAACCTGTTAAGTTGAAGATTCTTCTTCCGTATTGCGCTAGTTTTGCTTTTTTAGTTTCGAACATTACTGTGTACAAACTTGGACCGATAATCGCCAAAGTGCGGGCATGATCAATTTCGTACAGCGCAGTCAATTCGTGACCAATCATGTGCGTTGCCCAATCACTCGGAACACCTTTTTGAATCAATCCGTTTAAAGCCATTGTACAGCTCCACATAAAATTTGAAGCCAAAGTATAATCGGTTGGATTTTCTACAACTCCTGGACCAACTTCAATTAAAGACTGCAGAATTCCCTCTGCAATTCTATCTTGTAGAAAAGCATCCGTTGGAAACGTTAAATACTGTTCCATTACGTGCGTGTACGCATCTACAACACCATTTTCTAATTGTCTTTTTGGCAAAGATGCAATTACAGTTGGGTCACAGATTGAGAACTGAGGGAACAAAGCGCTTCCGCCAGAAGACAATTTTTCCTGAGTTGCTTCAATCGTAACGACATATCCAGAATTCATTTCACTTCCCGTTGCCGGAAGAGTCAAAATTGTTCCGAATGGCATTGCATTTTCTTTAATTAAAATTCTTTTTTGGAGAATGTCTAACGGATTTCCATCAAAATTAACGGCTCCTGAAATAAATTTCACACCATCAATTACAGATCCACCACCAACGGCAAGAATAAAATCGATTTTTTCTGCTTTTATTACATCAACAGCTTTCATCAAAGTTTCAAATCTCGGATTTGGTTCGATTCCGCCAAATTCTACAATTTCAAAACCTTTTAAGTTGTTGATTACCTGGTCGTAAACTCCGTTTTTAAAAATACTTCCACCACCGTAAGCTAAAAGAATTTTAGCATCTTTTGGAACTAAAGTTGAAAGTTTTGTTATCTGTCCTTTTCCGAAGATTAAATTCGTCGGATTGTATAATTCAAAGTTGAGCATGTTTTTTTGAGTTGCTGAGATACTAAGTTGCTGAGGTTCTAAGTTTTATCTCTTTGTGACTTAGTAGCAAAATTTAGTATCGTTATTATTTAATTTTTAGTTGATAAAGTCTAAGTTTCTAAGCTAAAAAACTTAGAAACTTGGCTTCTCTCTTAGAATCTTTTATTTAATTCAGTTTATGTAGCAATTTCCCTGCTACCAATTTAGATGAAGCTGGGTTTTGACCTGTAATTAAAAGTCCGTCTTCAACGGCGTAAGGCTGCCAATTTGGTCCTTTAGAAAATACACCTCCGTGTGAAGCTAAAACATCTTCCAATAAAAACGGAACTACTTTTGTCAAACCAACTGCTTCTTCTTCCTCATTAGTAAAACCAGTTATTTTTTTACCTTTCACTAAATATTGTCCGTCCACTTTTACGTTTTTCAAAACTGCTGGTGCGTGACAAACAAAAGCGACTGGTTTTTTATGATTGTAAAAAGATTCAATTAAGGAGATTGAATTTGTGTCTTCAACCAAATCCCAAAGCGGGCCGTGACCTCCTGGATAAAATACAGCGTCGTAATCTTTTTGGTTAACTGTTGAAAGCTTTACAGTGTGTTTTAATTTTTCTTGTAAAACTTTATCAGCATCAAAACGTTTTGTGTCTTCTGTTGCCGAAGCCGGATCTGCACTTTTTGGATCAATTGGCGGTTGTCCTCCAAGCGGCGTTGCAATTGTAATTTCTACACCTTGATCAAGTAATTCATAATAAGGTGCAGCAAGTTCTTCTGACCAAAATCCTGTTTTTTCTCCAGTGTTACCCAATTTATCATTGCTTGTAACAACAAATAATACCTTTTTCATACTTTTTTTATTTGATTTTTGAGCCTCCGCAGAAATGCTTACAGCTATAAATGCAGTTATTGCGAATAGTGCTATTTTGTTCATAATATTAAATTTTAAACAAATTTACGGCTTATGTGATATCAGTAAAAATAAAATAAACTATGTTTGTTATAAAATAATTTATATCATGGTAAATCTAGAATGGTACAGAACATTTAAGGCGGTTTATAAAAATGGTAATTTTTCGGTCGCCGCAAAAGAGTTATTTATGAGTCAGCCGGCCGTGAGTCAGCAGATTTCTATGTTAGAAGCGCATGTTGGTAATAAATTATTTAACCGAAAATCAAAAGGAGTTGAACCAACAGAATATGCTAAGTTACTGAATAATTTAATAATAGATGCTTTAGAAAGGCTTGAAAATGTGGAAACTAGCTTTAGAGCAAAAGCAGAAGATGCCAATCGATTAATTTCTGTTGGAATTTCAAAACATCTTTTTGACTGTGTGGGTGATCTATTAATTGCAAAATTTGATTTAATCGATTTTACTTTCGCAGAAAATGATGAGCTTTTTGCTTTAGTCGATGCTAAAAAATTAGATTTTGCGATTACCACAAAAAGGTTTGATACTTTTGATACCACTTATGAAATTGTTGGAAAAATAAAACTGATTCTAGTTGCTCCAACGACTTTAGATATAACAGAATTCCGCCAGAGATTAAAAGCAGATAATTTTACAGAAATAGAACAATGGCTCAATGCAAAGAAATGGTACAGTCATGATGCGCGTATTCCGCATATAAAACTATTTTGGCTGCATGCTTTTAATAAAAAAAGACCATCAATGGTGCCGAATTATATTATCCCATCAGAAGCTGAAATGTTACGACTTTTGTCTAAAAATGAAGGAATTGCGGCAACGTGGAATTGCAATGCTAGAAATTTTATCAAACAAAATAAACTGCAATTAGTGTGGAATAGTTTTCATGTTCCAGAAGAATTTGTGTATTTACTGGCTCCAAAAAACAATAACTTAAATTCGTTTTTTGAAATTATTTCAAAAGAGCTGAAACTGTTTTTTGGGAACAGATTATAGTGGTATTAATTATCTGAAAATTCTTCTGTTTTGCTTTGACCTTGTTTTTTAAAAGAATATTTTTGAGGAATAAATCCACTAAAATTTCCAATTATGAAAAAGTTTACAGCAATTTTAATGTTGACAATGGCATTTTTTATTACTATTTCATGTAGTAAAAGTGAGGAAGAGAATATCGCTGATTGTTTTGGAGACGCTATTCTTCTTGAATTAAAACATCCTGTGGATGCATCGAATTCAAAAAAGATAAATTTTTCAATTGAATATGCAAGCAGCGAAAGAACATTAGGTGATGTAAAATGGAATTTTGGAGATGGGCAAACTGCTACTGGAATATCTGTATCACATACTTATAATGCGGCAGGTTCTTATACAGTTAAGGCTACAGTGACAACAAAAAAAGGAAATTCATCAGAATGTACACAAGATAAAACCAGAACTATAACGGTAAATTAGAAAACCGAAAACTATTTTTTGAGAGTCAATTTTGTAATTTATGCTTCGGTATTCAATTACAAAATTGACTCTCATTCGTTATATTTGTTTAAATATGATTTTTTAAATATGGAAAAATTGCAAAATATTAGAATTGCTGTAGATGCTATTGTTTTTGGTTACAAAAGTAGTGATTTATATGTATTATTGATCGAACAGCAGTTTGGTTCTTCAGAAAAATATTGGGCTTTACCAGGCGGATTAGTTCAAAACGATGAGTCTTTAAGTGATGCGGTTATTCGTGAACTGCATGAAGAAACCAACGTACAGCTCACTTTTATGGAGCAGTTATACACTTTTGGAGATAATATTCATAGAGATTCTAGAAACCGTGTTATTTCTGTGGCATATTATGCTTTGGTCGATGCCTCGAACTTAGAAATTAAAGCAGATACTGATGCCGAAAGAGTACAATGGTTTAAAATAAATGAAATTCCTTCTTTAGCTTTTGATCATAATCAAATTTTAGAAAAAGGAATCGAAAGATTAAAATCCAAACTAACTTATGAGCCAATTGGCTTTGATTTGCTTCCTGAAGAATTCTTGTTTTCAGATCTCGAAAACTTGTACTGCACTATTTTAGAAAAAGAAATCGACCGAAGAAACTTTCGAAAAAAGATTTTAAGCTACGGTATTTTAGAACAGACTGAAAATTTTTCCCCCATTAAATCAGGTCGTCCAGCAAAACTTTTTAAGTTCAATAAATTGAAATACAGTGAACTAACTGAAAAAGGCTTTCACTTCGAAATAAAGTTTGCGTAATTTTTACACAAAATAAATTGTTTATTTAAAATTAATTTCTACATTTGCGTATAATTAACGCAAACTATAAAAACTATGATACTAAATCTCGACCCAAAATTCGCTCCTTTTCAAAATCAGGAAGGAATTAAATTTCAAAGTTTTACTTTCTCTGGAGGAGAGCCACACATCAAAATCGCACCAGATTTTGATGCAAACAAAAAAGTTACCATTACACATAGATTAAATTCTTTCAATGATTTAGGTTTATTGTGTGTTACCGTTGATGCATTACGAAGAATGGATGTTAAGATTATTGATCTTTTTATTCCGTATTTCCCTGCTGCTAGACAAGATCGTGTAATGATTCCTGGCGAACCATTGTCTGTAAAAGTGTATGCTGATATTATAAATGCCATGCAGTTGAACAAAGTTTTTGTTTTTGATGCGCATTCTGAAGTAACTCCAGCTTTATTGAATAATTCTACTGTAATTCCGAATTATACTTTTATAAAAGAAGTTTTAAACCGAATTGGCGAAAACGTAAAATTGATTTCTCCAGACGGTGGTGCTTTGAAAAAAATCTACAAAGTTTCTGAATTTTTAGGCGGAGTTGAAGTTGTAGAATGCAGTAAAAGTCGCGATGTAAAAACTGGAAGATTATCTGGTTTTAAAGTTTACGAAGACGATTTAAACGGAATGGATTGTTTAATTGTAGATGATATCTGTGACGGAGGAGGAACTTTCGTAGGATTAGCTGAAGAACTAAAAAAGAAAAACGCCGGAAAATTATACTTAGCAGTAAGTCACGGAATTTTCAATAAAGGTTTTGAAGTTTTAGATTGTTTTGACGGCATTTTTACAACGAATTCTTTTAAAGATTTTGAAGGAGAAAATGTTCAAGTTATTGGACTTAATGAATTAGTTTAATGTTTCAAGTTTAATGTTTCACGTTTTGTACTTAACGTTAAACTTGAAACCCACAACAAAAATTCTATTAACCGTTTCAGATAATCGTTTCAAATTCAAGTTCAGCATACAACCTGATCCCGAAGCTTCGGGAGAAACAAAGAAAAACCTGAAACAAAACCACAAAAAAATTATGAGCGACGATTTAAAACCAAGATTTATTGAGTCTTTAAAAAGAAACAATGATCAGATTAGAGAAGATAGAGCCAAAACAATTGGCGAAGATTCTGAATTAATTTATAGAAGAAGAGTCGAAGATATCGAATTGAAAATCAAAAGACTCGAAAGAGAACAAGAAGGACTGATTGATATTAGTCCGCTGGATAAAAACAGTTTAACATTTGCCGATTTTCAGCCAGAAGCCTTTGTTCAGAAAGATATGGAACTTTCGCTGACGATTAGAAATTTAAACATCCAATTTGAAGTAACAAAAAAGAGATTTGAATATTTATTTGGTAAAACATTTTAGTCATGGGAGGTACAAGATACGATATAGGCGCTCGTTTGAGCAGAGCTCAAGCAGCAGGTTACGGAAAAAAATCTGCAAGCGAAATATTTACACAGAATGCATTACACAGAGCTCACGAATCTATGAATCCAAACGGAGTGATTTTTAGAGAAGCTAGAGATTCTGAGGTTCATCCCAATACAGTTCCAATTATTTTAGGATTGGACGTTACAGGAAGTATGGGACATATTCCGCACGAACTGATTAAAGATGGACTTCCAAAATTAATGGGAGGTATTATTCAAGGCGGCGTTCCAGATCCAGCACTTTTATTCTTAGGAATTGGAGATCACGAATGCGACAGATATCCGCTTCAAGTTGGACAGTTTGAATCTGGAGATGAAGAATTGGATATGTGGTTAACTAGAACCTATATTGAAGGTGGGGGCGGAGGAAACGCTGGCGAAAGTTATCTTTTAGCGTGGTATTTTGCAGCTTTTCACACTAAAACTGATGCATTCGAAAAAAGAGGACAAAAAGGATTGTTGTTTACAGTTGGTGATGAACCAGGTTTAAAAAAACTTCCAGCTTCGGCAATCAAAGAAATTATGGGGCAGGGACAACAGACTTATACACATCTTGAATTGTTAGCAGAAGCGCAAAAAAGATACGATGTTTATCACATAAGTGTACTGCATTCAGGTCAAGCGATCAATGCTGATGTTGAATGGAAAGAATTATTGGGACAAAACTGTTTATCTATCGAAGATCATAGAGAAATTCCAAATGTAATCAAAAAGATTATCTGCGATAAACATAAAAGTTCTGGTTTAGGAACAACACCAGTTTCTGGTGCAAGTGATACCGGTTTAGATAATATAGAAATGCTTTAATTTTTTTTAAACACATAGAAACATAGATTTTTTCTTTTGAGTTTGAGATAATGGAAAGAAACTAGTTTCTAAAACATAGCTATGTGAATTGAAACAAGTGAAACGCCTTATAATGTTTCTAAAATCTATGATTCTATGTGTTTAAATAAATAACAACAAAATGAAAACAGCGAAAATAGTTATAGGTTTAGGATTTGGCGATGAAGGAAAAGGCATAACAACAGATTTTCTGGCAAGACAAAATCCTGAATCTATCGTGATTCGCTTTTCTGGAGGCCAGCAGGCGGCACACACCGTTATGATCGGCGATAAAAAACACGTTCATTCAAGTTTTGCGAGTGGCGCACTTCGCGGACTTCCGTCTTATTACAGCGAGCATTGCACAATCCATCCGCTTTTTTTATTCAATGAAAAAGAAGAATTAAAAGAGAAAGAAGCTAATCTGGATTTGTACATTCATCCTTTGGCAAAAGTCACAACGCCTTTTGATGTTTGGCACAACAGAGGAAATGTGCGAAATATTGAAAACGGAACCTGCGGAAAAGGCATCGGTTCAACCATGAAAAGAAACGAAGGTC
>NZ_CAMLIX010000149.1 GCF_946479975.1 uncultured Flavobacterium sp. | reverse complement strand
ATTACGAAGACGCTTTAATTTTTATAAAACGAAATTAAAAGTGAAAGCGATTTTCAGTTAAAAATAAGTTTGTTATAGTTAGTTAAGTTTTGTTGTTTGAAAAGGCGGTGTCTATGAAACGCTATAGATGCCGTCTTTTACTTTAAAAGCCCACGCAGCCATTGCTTCAATTACGGGTAATAAACCTTCTCCGGCGCTGCTTAATTTATAGGTTACAAACGGAGGAACTACAGGTTTTGCTTCCCGAATAACCAAACCATCTGCTTCCAGTTGTTTTAAATGCTGAATGAGCATTTTTTCTGTAACCGCAGGAATTGCTCTTTTCAATTCGCTGTAACGCTTATCTCCAGTCGATAAATGATATAAAATAATAGGTTTCCAATAGCCTCCAATTTTCTCCATAACAAAAGTTACGGGACATTTTTCTAAGGCATACTGCTTGTTTTCCTGAATTGTAGACGATTCTTTAATTGCTGTCATGATACATACTTTAGGGTAAGTACTTGTATAAAAGTAAGTACAAAGATATCTTTGTATTGTCAAATAAAAAAACATTTAAAGATGAAAATTATAATTTCAGGTTCATTAGGAAATATCGGAAAGCCATTAACGGCTCAATTAGTAAAATCGGGACACGATGTAACGGTAATCAGCAGCAATGCAGACCGTAAAGAAGCGATCGAAAATTTAGGCGCAAAAGCCGCAGTTGGATCAATTAGTGATGCCAGTTTTCTTGCTGAAACTTTTGTTGGTGCAGATGCGCTTTTTGCTATGACTCCACCAAATATGGGTGGCGTAAATATCGTTAAAAATACTACAGATGCTGGTCACGCTTTCGCGAAAGCCATCCAGCAAACCAATATTAAAAGAGTAGTAATGTTAAGCAGTATTGGAGCCGATTTACCAACAGGAAACGGGCCAATTGCAGGTTTGTATAATATTGAGAAGATTTACGAAAAATTAGATACTTCAATTACCTTTTTAAGAGCGGGATATTTCTATCTTAATTTCTTAAACGATATTCCAATGATAAAAGGAGCGGGGATTATGGGAGCCAATTTTCCAGCTTCAAATCGTATTCCGTTAGTGCATCCAGAAGATATTGCAAATGCTGTCGCAGAAGAATTGCAGAAAACTCAGGAAGGAAAAAACATTCGTTATATTGTAAGTGATGTTAAAACGCCTGCAGAAATTGTTGAAGCATTTGGTTCAGCTATGGGAAAACCAGAACTTCCGTGGGTTGAATTAACAGATGAACAATATTTGGGTGGCATGACGCAAGCTGGTGTTCCAGAAGAAATGGCTGGTCTATATACCGAAATGGGAAGTGGATTAAGAAATGAAACGATCGCAGCAGATTTCTTAAACAATGACGGAAATGCAACAGGAAAAATCAAATTAGAGGATTTCGCAAAAGAATTTGCTTCAAAATTTTAATCTATTGAATTAATTTTTTAGACACATAGAAACATAGTTTTTGAAAACTGTAAAAAGGAGTTTAACTAATTTCAATGCACATAGCTGCGTGTTAAAGCTTGCTTTTTTTGTAATCTTAAAAATCAATGTTCCTATGTGTTTAAATTTTATCAAATAGAGTATAAAAAAACTCAAGTTGAATGAATTTAAGCATCAACCATTCACAACTTATATAAGAAATTCTTAGACTTAATAACCTTTCCTTTATCAGTAATCATTACGCAGCTGTATTCAGGAAATTTTTGAAGTAATACTAAACCTTCTTTCTGACCTAAAACCATCATCGAAGTACTTAATCCGTTGGCAGTTTCGGCGTTTGGTCCTAATACTGTAACACTGCATAAACCAGTTGCGGGATAACCTGTTGCAGGATTTATAATATGAGAATAACGTTTACCATTAAAAACAACAAATTTCTCATAACTGCCTGAAGTTGTTATCGCGCCTTCTTTTAAAGAAACCACCGCTAAAATCTTCTCAGGTTTAAAAGGATTTGTGATTCCTATTTTCCAATCGTTTCCGTTGGGTTGTTTTCCCCAAGTACTCATATCTCCGGAACCATTAATAATTCCAGCTGGAATACCTTTTTGGATCATCATGGTACGACATTTATCGGTAGCGTAACCTTCGCCTAAAGCGCCAAATCCTATTTTCATTCCTTTCAATTTCAAGAAAATAGTCGATTCTAGGCTGTCCAAAATAATGTTTTTGTAACCCACTTTTTCCACAGATTTTTTTATGGCTTCCGCCGAAGGCATTTCAGTCATTGAACCATCAAATTTCCAAATTCTGTCCATCGCAGCAAAGCTTACATCAAAGCCGCCATTTGTTATTTTTGATAAATTAATTGCTCTCTGCGCCAGTTCAAAAACTTCTCGATCAACTTTAATCGGTTTTATTCCCGCATTCTGATTCACTTGCGAAACTTGCGAATCTGGTTTCCAATCAGAAATTAAATTTTCAATTCGGGTAATTTCTGCAATAACTTCATTAATATTTTGTTCTGCCGAAAGTGAATCTTTAGCCACAATACTAATATCAAAACGGCCTCCCATAAGAAGCGTTGTTCTTTTTCGTAAAACCTGCGAATGCATTGAAAAACAGCAAGTCATTATGATAAGAAATGAAATTTTATATGATATTGATTTAGGCATAAAAATCTTTTTAAAATTTAATGAAGTTCTGAAAGCAAATGTTTTAGATAAATTTAGTGTGTTATAAATTACTCCATCGGAGCAAAATATTTATAGATAATATATTTTGTATTGATTTTAAAGCTCCAGCGGAGCGACATTTTTTGTTGAATTATATATCACCCCGCTGGGGCTTAAAATCATAATCAATAAATTGCTATAAATATGTCATCCCTCTGGGATTTGTCGCCAATTAGAATGCAATAGTCAAAAATCAATAGTCAAAAATCAATAATCAATAATCAAAATCCAAAATCAATAATCAAAATCCAAAATCAAAATCCAAAATCAAAATTCAAAATTCAAAATCAAAATTCAAAATCAAAAATCTACAAACAAAAATCTACAATCTACAATCTAAAATCAAAAAAATCTACAATCAAAAATCTAAAATCCTAATAGCAGTCCGTTAAAAATTGCTTATTTTCTTTATATTCTGAAAGTGTTTTTAAACCTCTTTCTAAAAGCAATTCATTCAAAATAATTTCCACATCTTTTTGCATCGCAAGCGAACCACAGATCATAATAACGCCATTATTTTCTAATAAATTAGCAAAAAACAAAACATCTCTTTTAATCAAATCCATCACATAAATATGCTCTGCTTCGCGAGATAAGGCCACATGAAAATGTTCTAAATGTTCTTTTTGAATCATAATCGAAGCAAACTTTTTATATGCCATTAAAGTTGGAGTAATCATTCTGAAACCGGTGTATAAATGGAGTTCCTGCTTGATTTTATTCTGTTCAATCATTCCTAAGAAAGGAGCAATTCCAGTTCCGTTTGATATAAAAGCCACTTTTGGAGCTTTCTTTGGAAGATGAAAAGTTGGATTTTTAATAATTCGTGCCTTGATTGTATTTCCAGGTTCTAGATTATTCAGAAACCCAGAACCTAAACCATCTGGATGCAGTTTTACAACCAACTGAATATTTCCAGAATGATTCCCAATAGAGTAGAGGCGTTCTCTCGAATCATTGGCAGGATAAATTGCTAATAAATCTCCAGAAGAAAATTTAGCTCGCGCATTCGCTCTCAGCGTCAGAATAAAAGTATGTTCGGTTTCAGAAATTGGCGTTTTATCTA
Organism: uncultured Flavobacterium sp.; assembly: GCF_946479975.1. Next base: position 9,315 of record NZ_CAMLIX010000149.1, on the reverse strand, counting down.
AAACCATTAATTTTTGAAGTCCTTTTGGAACATGATTGTATAATGATGGAGTCGTGGCCAATGGAATTCCAGTTTTCTCACTCCATAATTTCACCCAGTTTACAAACTCAACAGCCGATTTATCATTTACGGTCTGCAACGGTAAAAAACGTTCTGTCCACTTTTGTTTTTCTAAAAGCTGATCAATTTCAACCGCAAATTCGCAGAAATCTGGGTACGATTTAGAACCAAATCCTACTACAGAAAAATTGATTTTTTGTTCCTGATTTTGTTTTTCAAGTAAGGCCTTAAATTTATTTCCGTTAGAAGGCGCATCACCCAAACCATGTGTAGAAGAAAAAACAACAATATGTTCTGCTTTTGGATAGGCAGTAAATTTGTTCAATTCGCTGGTAAAGACTTTATATCCGTGCGCAATCAATTGCTTCTGAATAGCATTTGCAAATCGGAACGAACTTCCGTTTTCTGAACCCACTAAAAAGATAATACTACTTTCCTGCGCTTTGAATTTATTTTTGATTCGGCTAGATCTTCTTTTTAAAGTAATAGCAAAACCAGAATAAATAAAGAATACGATATTGATACAAGCAAGAGCTAAAATTACAGCCCAAATTCCGTTAATTCTTCCTGTATGAAGATCAAGACTTAAGGCAGCAAATTGAGCGCTCATTGGCGAAAGTTTCTCTTTAATTACAGCACCGGTTACTTGATTTACTTCAACTTCACGATCTTTTAATTCGATGATATAATATTCTTCTGGATCATCTGTAAAAGGAAATTCAATTTTCTTGACATCAGAAAGTAAAGTAGTTTTAAAAATAGAAGATGATTTGGCTTTCGCCGAAAGTTCGGTTTTTACAGGTTTTGCTTTTTCTTCACCCATAAAAAAGTGGAATCTTTCCAGCGATAAATACGTTCCCGTAAGGGCAATAATCAGAATCGGAATCAAAGCCAATCGCCCTAAAACAACGTGATAATATTGGGCAAAATATTCTTTGATTACTTTAGAAAAGAAATTGCGAATGCCGCGCTGTCTTTTTAAAACCAAAACAAATCCTGAAAGAGAAATCAAAACAAGGCAAAAAGAAATTCCACCAACAAAAAAACGTCCCGTTTCATGAAGAAATAATGAACGGTGCAAACCAGTAACCCATTTTATGAATTCGCTTTTCTTTACAGGAGTTCCTACTATTTTTCCGTTTTTAGGATTGATGTAGGCGTTAATATCATTTCCGTCTGCGTCAATTGCCTGAAGCGTTACAAACTGGTTGTAATCAACACTTAATTCTGTAATTTCTGGATAGTTTTTTTTGAGAATTGGAAGTGTTTCTCCTAAAGTAATTTCATTGAAATTTTCTACTTTATAAGGAAGTGTTTTTTCCTGAACTGCATCAACAGCCAGAATTATACCCGTTACCGAAGCCAAAAGAAGAAAAATAGAAGAAAATAGGGCCAAAGCCAAATGAGCGTAACGCCAGAAAGAAAGAGTCATTGCGTGTATTCTAGAATGTAATTAAATGTTTAAAGCTTTGTCAAAATTAGAAACTTTGACAAAGCTTGTTTTTTAAATTGAAAAAATAAAAATAGAATTTCTACTTTAATTGAACGTTAAAAGTAAAATACTAAAGTTTTATATTTTATTTAATCTTACGTATTTGATATAGCCTTTTCCTTCTGTTTTGTCGGCGATACCCTCAGTTGTAAGCGGAATTTCAAGATCGCTTACATAATATTTCTGGTCTTCAACAGCCGACTCAAAACGCAGTTTATACCCTTTGTTTATTTTAGAATTTTCGATTTCAATAGTCGTTACGCTTCGGTCGCCGCCTGTAACAGAAGCTCCCGTTTTTGCGCTGATATCATCGTTTTTCTGCGCATGGAATTTATTCCATTCCTTCAATGATTTGTACCATTTTTTATCATCGCCCATTACATAAAGTGTCTTTTCGTACTCGCCATTTGCATTGATTAAAGAAACAACGATATAAGCACCTTCGCCCATATAATTGTTCATTTGCAGCATGCATTTGTATTTGCTCGACTGCGCATTAGATTGGAAAGAAAGCAAAAAGATAAAAGCACTTGTAAGAGCAATTTTTAATATAGATTTCATAAAATTTATTTGTATTGATTGGTAATTTTAATGCTGAAATTCAAATTCAAAAAGCAAAATAAAACTTGGAATTTGGAATTTCAAAAATTGATTATTTTATTTTAAAAATTCAACTGAGATATTACTTTTCGTAAGCAGTTCGTTTTCTTTGGCTAAAGCATAAGCCGTTTCATCAAATTCGGTGTTAATGTCTTTTTTGGCACCAGCTTCAACAAGATATTTTAAAATGGCATCATCTTTAGAAGTCATTGCCGCTCTGTGTAATGCCGTTAAACCGTCTTTGTTTTTTGCATTAATGTCTACTTTTAAATCTGTTATTTTTTTCAAAAGAGCAACATCATTTTTAGTAATTGCCAAATGATACAAAGTATTTCCATCTTTTTGAGGAGTCGCTAAGTTTAATCCTTTATCTTGAAGTAATTTACCTTTAGCATCAAAAACATCTGTCGTTGCTTTTTCTCTTCCGGCTGGGCGGTAAGATTGTACCAGATAAACGCCTAAATTATTGCCGTCCTTATCTTTTACATTCACATCTGCACCTTTAGATAAAAGTAAATTTACAGCTTCTGGTGTACCATTTTTAACGGCATAAGTTAAAGCAGATTCTCCTTTTAGATTTTGTGTGTTTATGTTTTTTGCTTTTGGAAGAAAAAGTTCTAAAGCAGCAATTTCTCTTGCAGTAGCTGCCATCATTAAAGGCGTATTTCCTTCTTTATCAGCTTTATTTACATCAACTCCTTTTGATAAAAAGTACTCAATAATCTCTTTCTGATTTGGTTTTCCAGCCAAAATATGCAGTACATTTTGTCCTGCTTTGTTTTGAGCTGTCGCTTTAATTTTTACTTCTTCAACTAGATATTTATAAGTTTCCAGCGTATTAGTTTCTCTACGACTTCCTTGTGCAGCAACTAAAAGAGCGTTATCAGTTGGTTTAATTCCTTTTTCTAAAAGTTTTTTCAAAAACGGAATATTTCCAGATCTTGCAGCATACGTAAAAGCTGTATTTCCTTCGCTGTCAACATCTTTTAATGACATTCCTTTTGTAGCAAAATATTCGGCTGCTTTTAAATCTTTATCAGCAGCAATAGCTAAAAGTAAAAGATTCGCACCGTTTGCATATTTTTTTGTCGGATTTAAACCGGCTTTAAAAAAGGCATCATACATTGCAGGATTTGACTGTCCGTTTGACGCAGCAAAATCTGCTGGCGCTGTGCCGTGGCTGTCTTCAAAATTTACATCAGAACCTTTAGAAATTAAATATTCTACCAATTCGGTATTGCCTCTGTAAGCCGCCCAGTGTAAATAAATACGATTATCGTGCGTTAATTTTGTGATTGAATTTCCCGGCTGTTCTATTAAGAATTTGATAGTCGCTAAAGGAGCATCATTGTTGATTGCTAATGTGGCTGCGTCGAATGCATTTGCATTTGCTTCAGCTGGATTATTTCCTTTTGCGATCTCTGCTTTTACTGTTTCTACCGTTGGAGAAGTTTTCCAGAAAGATTGTTCTAACAGAGCGTTTTTCTGCTGTGCACTCACAAAAAGAGTTGTGGCAAGGGCAAAAGAAACAAAAAAATTCTTTTTCATACTAGACTATTTATAGTTGTTGAATTGTACAGGTTTTAATTTACTTTTATAGGATTTTTAATCGTCTATTTAGAATAATTAAAAATAAAGCAAATGTAAAAATTAATATTCTTAAACCAATAATAATTTGATGTAAAAGAGAATTTTGATGTTATTTTATAAAAAATTAAGAATAGCTTAAGCCAATTTTAATTTTTTTAAAGGCAATACCTTTAATTTAGTTCCTTCAACTATTGATTTTGACTAGATTTATACTTTTAAAAAGAGCATTAAATTTCTCCAAGTTTTTCTTCCAGAATTTGTTTGGCTTCTTTTACGGCTTCATTTGAAATCCCTAACAATTCGGCTATTTCATGATTACTAAAATCCAATTTTTGAAGCATTAAAATTCGCTCATAAGAAGTTGTAATTCCTGGAAAATTTTGATGGATGTAGGCATACAAAACCGAAAATTCTTTTCGAAATTCACTCGTAAAACTATTCCATTCTGTTTCGCTCATGATATACGATTGAAGTAAAGCGCTGAGTTTTCCCTGCTTTCTCTCTAAATAATAAAATGAAGTTTCTTTTATATTTTCGATTTCCTCTTTTAAATTTTTGATATGATAATTTCTCTCTTTCAAATACTCTATTTGAGATTTTAAATCTTCATGTACTTTTTGTTCTGCTATTAATTTTTCATTTTTTAAAGCTTTTACTTTTCGCTCATATTGACGCTGTCTGTCTTTGTACTTTTTGCTGAAATAAACAAAAATCAGCAAAATCATACTCGACAACATCAGTATTATAATGACGTAGAATTTTTTCAGAGTCGATTCGTATTTCTCTTTGGTCTCATCAATACGTTGCTGGTAATTGTTTTTTTCAATAATCCAGTTCGCCTGATTAATAGCGGTATCTCCATCTTCATTTTGAAGCGAATCTTCAATTGCTACCATTCGGCGTCTTAAATCTAATTCGTTTTCTGATGAATTTTGAAGTTTTAATATTTGAAGTTTTAATTTGATAATCTGCAGTTCTGATTTTTTAAAATAAGATTTTGTGACAGCAATATTTTCTGCTTTTTTCAAAAAAGCTGCAGCATCTTCAAGACGATTGTTTTTTAAGAATACTTCAGCCAATAAAATAGAAGCGTACATAGTATTTTGATCACTTTTATATTGTTCCGATATTTGAATGTCTTTTTTTAAGAAAGCAACTGCAGTTTCAAAATCGCCTTTCTGCTCACTTATTTTGGATAAATCACCTAAAGCTTTGGCATAACGGACATCATCATGAATCTGCTGCGACATTTTTGCAGTTTCATTTAAATACTGCGAAGCCATTTTATAATCTTTAATATACAGATAATTTAATCCTATCGAATTAATAATAGAAGCATATTCAGACGTATTTTTAGCGGCTTGTTTTTCGGCGAGTTTTAAATAATGTAGTGACTTATTATAATCGCCAAAGGAGTGCAGGATCCATCCAATTTTTTTATAAGTTTGATCGGCTGCTATTATTTGTCCCGCAGGAAGAGTTTCAACTTTTTCCATTATTTCTAATAAATAAGGAGTGAGTTTGATGTAATCTCTGTAGAAATATAAATAGTTAATGTAGTTGAGCTCTGACCAGATTTGTATTGAAATATTATCAGAAGCTGCCGCTTTTTCAATAGATTGTAAATAATAACGGTCTGAAGCTGTATTGCGAGCGTTGTAAAAGTTACTGTAACCATTTGCGAGTAAGCCTTCGTAAACAATTTTGTATCCTAATATTTTGTTTAAAGGAGCAAGATAGTTTTTTAAAGCGGTTGTATCTGTGCCAAAATTCTTTTCTTGATTCAGAATAGATTCTATATTTTTAATATAGTTTTTTGAAGATTTAATTTGCAGTTTTTGAGCATTTATAACAAATGCATAAAAGAACAAAACAATGAAATATATTTTTTTGGCAGACATTAAATTTGTTTTGGCGAATGAAATTGTGATAATAAAATTAATAAAAAAGAATATTTAATATGTGCTGATAATGATAAAGTATTGATTATGATCTGTATTATGTGATAAAATATTTTTGATTTGTTTTACCATTTCCAACCCTGATTTAGATGTTAAACTTAATTTTGCTCTTTGAATTTCTACCGCAAGTTAAAATATTATTAAAATAATTTTTCAGGTATTTCTACGCATTTTCTGCTTCATTAAATTTTATATTAAGTGTATTAAAAGTATAAAAAATAGTTTTTAGAAGAATATAATATCGTAACTCCTTTTACATAAATGAACTCGAAAGTTTTTTGTAAAGATGCAGTTCGACCGTTTCATTTACTTTTCAAAAAAATGCAATTTTAAAATCTGATTTTGCTTTTGCTGACGTTTTTAGAAGTTAATTTTATTTTAATAAGAATTTAATGTTAAATGGAAAGCTTTTTCAGATTTTGCCTAAAGGCTGATAAACTCTAAGATAATGGTTTATTATATAAAGGTTTGTTTTTTAAAATGTTATATTTATAAATCTTCTGAAAATCAAAAAATATTATTTAGAATTATTATCAATAAAGGATGTTTTTTTATTCTAAAACTAATCCTCATTTTTCATTTTGTCCGAACTACTTGTTGATAACTGTTTTCTAATAATGCTTCTAAACGATAACTTTTTGATGTTGATAACTTGACATGATTTTTAGTGAAGAAGCTAATTCATTGTGAATTACAAGTTCGTATTTTGATGTTGATAAAATTTATAAATCGTCCTTTTTTGAAGTTTTAAGACTGTTGATAATTGGTCTGATTTTTAACATCTAAAACTAGACAAAAGTAGAACTGTGGGTTAAATTTGTATCAATTGAAAAACACGCTGGTACCACCTGCAATGAGCGCTCGGTTTTCAGTTTAAACCTTGTCACTTAAAATTCTATATATATATGTCAATTTTCGATAAAAGAATCAATTATAAACCTTTTGAATATCCAGAGGTTCTCCAATTTACTGAAGCAATTAATAAAGCCTACTGGGTGCATACCGAAGTAGATTTTACTGCAGATACACAAGATTTTCACGCACATTTAAACAATGCAGAAAAAACAGCAATCAAAAATAGTTTATTGGCTATTGCACAGATTGAAGTAGCGGTAAAAAGTTTTTGGGGTAATATATACGAGCATTTTCCAAAACCAGAATTCAACGGATTGGGAACTACGTTTGCAGAATGTGAATTTAGACATTCTGAAGCCTATTCTCGTTTATTGGAAGTGTTAGGTTATAATGATGAATTCGAAAGACTTTTGGATGTTCCTGTAGTTCGCAGACGTGTAGATTATCTTTCGAATGTATTGAAAGACACAAAATCTCAGGACAACAGAAAATATATGGTGTCGCTGATTTTGTTCAGTATTTTAATTGAAAATGTTTCGTTGTTCAGCCAGTTTGCTATCTTATTGTCTTTCACAAGATTTAAAGGATACATGAAAAATGTGAGTAATATTATTGCGTGGACTTCAATTGATGAACAAATTCATGCTAATGGCGGAATTTATATCATTAATAAAATCCGTGAAGAATTTCCAGAATATTTTGATGCTGACACTTTAGAATTAATCAGAGAAACGGTAAAAGAATCTATCAGTGTTGAAGCAGATATTTTAGACTGGATTTTTGAAGATGGAGCAATCGAAACAATCAATAAAGAAGATTTAGTAAACTTCATGAAATTTAGAATCGATGAAAGTTTGAAACAAATTAATATCGAAACGATTTTTAATGTTTCTCCAGATGACTATTCAAAAATGACTTGGTTTGAAGAAGAAGTTTTTGCAAATAGTTTAGATGATTTCTTTGCTAAACGTCCGGTAGAATATACAAAACACGACAAAAGTATCACAGCAAACGATCTTTTCTAATACAAGCCCATAATAAATATGAATACAATAGACACAAACCCAGCAAATAATTTTGACGAACAAACCAACAAAAAAATGTGGTGGAAAAACTCTGAAAGTGAGCAGATTCTCAACCGTGGCTATCTTTTAAAAGGTGAAACAGTAGAAGGTGCAATTGACAGAATTTGTACAGCTGCTTCAAAAAGACTTTACAAACCAGAATTGAAAGAGTCTTTTGTTGAAATGATCGAAAGAGGCTGGATGAGTATCAGTTCGCCAGTTTGGGCCAATATGGGAACCGAAAGAGGATTGCCAATTTCTTGTTTTAATGTTCACGTTCCAGATAAGATTGAAGGAATCACACATAAATTGGGAGAAGTAATCATGCAGACGAAAATCGGTGGTGGAACTTCTGGTTATTTTGGTGAGTTACGCGAACGCGGAAGCGCCGTAACAGATAACGGAAAGAGTAGTGGAGCAGTAAGTTTCATGAAGCTTTTTGATACGGCAATGGATACGATTTCACAAGGTGGCGTTCGTCGTGGTGCGTTTGCAGCTTATTTGGATATCGATCACCCAGATATCGAAGAGTTTTTGAAAATTAAAAGTATCGGAAACCCAATTCAGAACTTGTTTACAGGAATCTGCGTGCCAGATTATTGGATGCAGGAAATGATTGACGGCGATGCAGAAAAAAGACAAGTTTGGGCTAAAGTTTTAGAAAGTCGTCAGCAAAAAGGACTGCCTTATATTTTCTTTAGTGACAACGTAAATAAAAATAAACCACAAGTTTATAAAGATCAGAATCTTAGAATTAATGCAAGTAATTTGTGCAGTGAGATTATGCTTCCGTCAACCCATGACGAATCATTTATCTGCTGTCTTTCTTCTATGAATTTAGAATTGTATGAAGAATGGAAAGATACTGAAGCGGTTAAATTGGCGATCTTTTTCCTTGATGCGGTTTTACAGGAATTCATCGAAAAAACAGAAGGAAACTATTACTTAGCTGCAGCTAATAAATTTGCTAAAAGACACCGTGCCTTAGGTTTAGGAGTTTTAGGATGGCATTCTTATTTACAGAAAAACATGATTCCGTTTGAAGGAATGGAAGCTAAAATGAAAACGACAGAGATTTTCAAACATATTAGCGATAAAGCCGATAAAGCAAGTCAGGAATTGGCTAGAATTTACGGTGAACCAGAATTGTTAAAAGGTTACGGAAGACGTAACACTACAACAATGGCAATTGCACCAACAACATCTTCTTCGGCAATTTTAGGACAAACTTCGCCAGGAATTGAGCCTTTCAGCAGTAATTATTACAAAGCTGGATTGAGCAAAGGAAATTTCATGCGTAAAAACAAATACCTTAAAAAACTCCTTGAAGAAAAAGGTTTAGATAACGAAGAAGTTTGGAGGGGAATTATGCTAAACGGAGGAAGTGTCCAGCATATGGAACAACTGACTCAGGAAGAAAAAGATGTTTTTAAAACATTTAAAGAAATCAGTCAGTTAGAAATTGTACAGCAGGCAGGAATTCGTCAGAAATTTGTAGATCAGGGACAAAGTTTAAATCTTAATATTCCGGCTGAATTAGCGATTAAAGATGTAAACCGTTTAATGATCGAAGCTTGGCAGCAAGGAGTTAAAAGTTTATATTACCAAAGAAGCCAGAGTGTTTCTAAAGAATTAGTAACCAGTCTTGTTTCGTGCAGCAGCTGTGAATCATAAATATTAAAAAAGCCGAATC
>NZ_CAMLIX010000148.1 GCF_946479975.1 uncultured Flavobacterium sp. | reverse complement strand
AAAGAGAGTCCAAAAAATTTCTGATTTGTTTGATCTTTTGGTCAATTCCTTCCAAATGTGTAGTATCGTTGGTTGCTATAGAAGCCCTAATTCTGCTTTCGACACCCAGAATATCACGGTCGATTTCTCTTAAATGATTGCTTGAACGCAATTCGTTTAACAGCGTATTATTGTTTTTAATGAGCGCTTTAGTATTCTTAGCTGAGTTTATCTGTACCGCGATTAGCAAGATGCTGCATAAAATAAAACTGCTCACTATAAAGTAGCTGAAGCGTTTATTGCCCATTACTGTAGACGTATTTGTCATAAAATAAAAGTATAATGGAGTTATCTTAATTGGATAAGACCGTATTGAGGCAGGTGTTTAAGAAATCTTAAAATACATTCATTCTAGTGTTAAGCGCCTTGCGGTAAGCATCGGCAACAGGAATGAATTTTTTATTAATCATAATACCGCCGTCTTGTAAAGTGTCAATTTTACTGACCGAAACAATAAAAGAGCGGTGCACCCTGATGAAATCATCTTTTGGTAAACGTTCTTCGGCGGTTTTCATCTTACCATGAATGGCAAACATTTTTTCAGTAGTGTAAAACTTTACATAATCGCCCATTGCTTCGGCGTATAAAATGTCGTCCAGTTTTAATCGTCTTGTGATATTAGAATCTCTTACGAACAAAAATTCCTCTTTTCCAAATTGAACATTTTCCTTACGGCTTTCTATTATAGACTGCGCTTTGCTCACTGCCTGAAGAAATCTTGCAGGAGTAACCGGTTTCAATATATAATCTGCAATATTGAGTTCAAAAGCTTCCAATGCATATTCTTTTTTAGAAGACGTGAAAATGATAATAATATCTTTTCCGGAGAGGTTTTTTGTCAATTCAATTCCCGTCATCTCCGGCATTTCAATGTCTAGAAAAATCAGATCTATATGATTTTCTTGTAAATGATGGTAAGCTTCGATCGCATTACAATATTCGTTTACAACGGTTAGGTTTGGAATTTGTTTTGCCAGATGTGACAAAGTGGTTCTTGCAATATCATTATCGTCAACGATTAACGCTTTCATGGTATTTGGTTTTTGGTTCAGACAAATATACTTAATCCATATTATTTATCTAAAATAAGAGCGGATCATCCAAGCCATTTCTTCGTGAATTTCTATTAATCCAGTAATAAAATCACTTGAACCGTAATCTTTATAATCATCTGCAAAAGGAGTGATGTTACCACGGATAAACTCAATAATGCTTTCGTGGTCGCTTAATAAATCTTTCATAAAACCAGCTCCGTCATTTGTTCTTTCGCTGTATTCTGTAAGATGCGTAAGTTCCAAATATGATTTTAAAGATGCAGGTGCATAATGACCTATTTTACGAATACGTTCTGCAACACTGTCAATAATTTCATCCAGCTGTTTGTATTGGTTTTCAAAGAAAATATGATTGGCATGAAAATTATCGCCTGTCACATTCCAATGTGCATTTCTGGTTTTGGTATAAAGTACAAATTCGTCTGCCAATAATTTTGATAATTCTGTAGAAACAGCGGCTGTGTTTTTTTCTGTAATTCCGATTTTAGCTTTCATGATCTTGTGTTTTAAAGTTAGTAAGCATTATTGCTTTGTTTTCTTTAGTAAAGGTCATTAGAAACAAAAGAAATTTGATTCGATTTTCGGTAAACAGGCAAAATGTATCGTTGGATATGAATTATTTAAAAACAAGTTTTAATTATTTCATGAGAATTCATTTCCAAATTCGATTAATGGAGGAGCGGGAGTTGCGCTTAATATTAGTTATGAAATGATGCAGAATTGGAGGTTCTATTGGTGTAGAAAGTGTTGCAGATAAAGAAACTATATTTTTTGTTGCTTTTTCATTGCAGAAGTAATGTAAACGCCGCATTTGATTTTACTTTCTTAATAACATTCAGGCGTATTAATATATTGATGAAAGTACAATCAACTTAAATGACTAATTTGATTGCGGTATTCACCTGGAGTAAGACTTACGATTTGCTTGAAAATTTTTGCAAAATGGGGCAGGTTTGAAAAACCAGTATCTAGTGCAATTTCTAAAAAAGTCTTTTTTGTTGTTGCAATAAGATATTGTGCGCGCTCGATCTTTTTTTCATGAATATAATTCAAGGGCCGTTGTCCTGTATGCATCAAAAATTGTCTCGAAAAATAATCCTGATTCTGGTTTACCCTTTCAGCCAAATGTGCTACGGTTATGCTTTTGTTCAAATGAATCTGAACATAGCTCATCGTGTCCAATATTTTAGAAGGCATCTGCGTTTGAGGTGTTTGTAAATCGTTACTGTACAGGAATCTGGATATGAGCTGAAGCATGATGCCTTGATTTTCAAACTTGAGGTGCGCTTTCATACTGTCATTCAGCGCTGTGTATTCCTTGTAAAAAGCATTTCTTTCATAAACTTTTGGATTATCAGATCTATTGATTCCTCTTCCAGGATTAATTTGCAACATTCTTTTAATCAGAATGATGTCTGTTTCGTTCGCTGAGAGTTTTAAAACCCTTCTGTTGTTACCAAATAGCGAAATTCCGTCAGCAGATTCCTCAATAAACTGAATAAAATACTGGCTTAAATATTCTTTACAATTTAGATTGCAAATCGTATAACTTGGAATAAGATATAAATAGCCCGGTTCTAAACTTTGCTGGCCATAAATATCTGAAATAAAACCTGCTCCTTCATCAATATAATACAATCGATAATACGGACTGATCACATTAAAGTAATTCCATTTATGATTGAGTTTGACGTAATCAATATTCAAAAGGGAAAAAGAATATTTAAAGGCATTTTTTGGCATAATGTTTTAAAAAAAATCGTTTTTAGGTAAAGAAAAATCGTTTTTAGATAAGAGGATATCATAGTATGGCGTTTAAATTTACTAGCAATTAAACGATAAAAAAAAGAAAAAAAGTTGGATTTAGTAGTGAAATAATTGTTGTTATTGAAGCTGTTATTCTTAATTTTTCTAAGTTATCTCACCTCGTTTGATTAAATTAAATCGGAAATATATAAAATTTTGGAGAATTGGCTTTACGATATATAGCATAAATGCTTTAAAGAAGCTTATATAGATCTTACAGACAAATAACATAACTAAATTACTACTATAATATGCATTAATAAGTCGGCTTTAAAATAAGAAAAGATTTTAAAGCGTTATACAAATGAAGGAGACAAATTGAAATTCAAGATAGGGTATGAGCGAAGACTTTGACAGCATCTATACATTGATTCGTCATTATATAGAAATTAGTGATCGGGAATGGGAGCATTGTAAGTCAATGTTAAGGCGTAAACAATTCAAGAAAAAACAAATCGTTCTTTCTAAAGGAGAAATCTGCCGCGAAATATATTTTGTTGTAAAAGGCGTAATGAGGATTTATTATATAGATCAGAATGATGATGAAAAAATATTCCATTTTTCTTTAGAAAATACTTTTGCTACAGATTATCAAAGCTTTTTAAAAGGTATTACCACTGATTTCTACATTCAGGCGCTGGAAAATACCACTGTTATTGTTATTAACTACGATATGATGCTTTTGCTCTACAATAATCTCCAGCATGGACAAAAGTTGGCAAGACTTATTGCAGAGGATTATTTTTTCTTAATGAATGATAAAATCAGAGGACTTTATACGCAGACACCTCTACAGCGTTACAACAGCATGAATGAGTCTTATCCCAAGATACTTACCCGAGTACCGCAGCATTATATTGCATCTTATCTTAATATCAGTCCAGTTCATTTAAGCCGTTTAAAGCGCGGAATAGAATAATTAGTTGTAAAATATAAACAAATGTTATTGCGGTTGGTTTTTGAGGAGCTTAACTTTGGTTTAAAGTAAAAAAAATAATAAAGCTCTGTTCGTTTGTTTTTAAAGGTATAAATTATAGAAAGTTAATTATAGGATTGATTTTCAAAATTTTATAGATACAACAACCAATCAGGATAAAAAGTATACGCCAATGTTTATAGGAGATAAAATAAAAAGTATTCGAGAATTAAAGAATTACACGCAGCAATATGTGGCAGAACAGCTTCAAATGACTCAGGCCGGCTATAGTAAAATTGAAAAAGGTACAACAAATCTGACTATTGAAAGGTTGCATCGACTTTCGGTTATTTTTGAACTTCCCATAGAAAACATAATCAATTTTGAAAGAAATAGTTATTTTGTTGAAAGCAAAAATTATGTGGTAGTCAATAAACCTGATGAGGTGAGCTTTACTTCAGTTAAAAAGCTTTACGAAGATAAGATTGACCTTTTAGAAAAACTTCTTGGCAAAACTTCCAAAGAGCTTCAGTCGTACAAAGAAAAATATGGCTTAGCATAAAAACATCATATTTAGAATATAGTCTGGCCTTAGTTATAAATTAGAACGGAAGTGTTTAAGAATATGCGATGGCGTTACAATAATTTCATTTCTCATCGTATCAAACCATTTTATTTCATTTGTTACTTCGGCACAGCATTCCTCTTTTGAGTTATAGAAAGAACTTTCGATATTGATGGTATCATCAATTCGGCAGTATTTAATTTTTACAGTAAAAGATTCTGTAAACATAAGATCTTTGTGTAATACAAGCATCGTTTTTTGTTCCTGAAATCCCAAATGCAGCGCATTAAGTTTCTCTTTTGAAAATCCAGAAGTAAATAAAAAATGATATAGTAATCTCAGCGTATAGGAAATGTAAGCCGTATTTTCCATTACCATAAAATCATTTACATCTTCGCCAGTAACAGTGTAGTTTTTGCAAATCATTTGAGTTGAGGTTAAAGTTAGTAACAAAAAAGGCTGGCTCTGTATGAACCAGCCTAATAGCAATTTCTAAATGAGATTTCTAGAAAGAAACTTTATTTAGTAAGTAAAAAATTGTAATCGATTTTAACTTTATCAGCAATTTTCTTTCTCACTAAGCTAGGAATTTCAATATCATAATCTTCTGGTTTTACTTCAAATGATCCGTTGATGATTACACCATTTGCTGCTTTTGAAACCTTGACTATAATGTTTACAGGTTTGGTTTTTCCATGAACGGTTAAATCACCTTTTAGCGTGAAATTTTTTGGAGTGTTTGTGACTTTTGAAATATCAAAATCAGCAATTTTTCCTTTCAAAGTGGCTTTCGAAAATTTTTCAGATTCCATATAGTTTTCATTAAAATGCTCTTCCATCAAAGCTACTTTAAAACGAAATCCTTTTATAAGAACCAAAGAGGCAAAATCTCCAGTTGACTGCTCTAATACAGCAGAAACACTCTTGTTTTCAGCAGTAACTTCTTCATAAGATGGCATCGAAGCCTGAAATTTAATACTGCCGGTTTTTGTAATCAGCTTTTGTGCGGCTGCGTCTGTAAAAGAAGCAATTGCGACAAAAAACAGCAAGAAATAATAAAATGATTTTTTCATGATTAATTTTCTTTTAGTCCGTCTGTATTCCATTTTACAACAATATCAATATTGGCTTGTGACATTCTTCCACCTTGAGGCATAAGTCCCTGTTGTCCGCTTTGAAGCTGAATTCTACCTAATAATCCAGCCGTCTCAACTGCAGCTTTTACTTCTGCATAAGTAGTTAAAGGTCTAAATCCAGCAGATCTTCCGCTTTGGTGGCAGGCAATACAATTGGCGTCAATAATCGATTTTACATTTTTGGAATAGGTTAATGCCACTGCGGGTTCAGGATTTGGATTCGGGTTAGGATTTCCCGTCGTTGGCGGTGTTTCGATATCTTGATACGTATCAGAATCGCTGCAACTTGTAAATGCAGCAAGTAAAATAATAAGGGCGATTGCTTTTTTCATAGTTTGTTTTTTATTGATTAATTAAAATACTCTGTACAGGTTAAATCCGAAGAAGAAATCTCCTTTGCCCCAGTCTCCTGAAGCATTTGTCACGTAGCCGCTTTCGCTCATAGACTGCGAATTGGTAAAAATGAGCTGAAAAACGTGTCCGCCTGTTTCAATATCCAATCCTACAGATAGAGGATTTTTGTAAAAATCTGGTTTGTCGAAATTGTGCATGTACTCTAAGTTTAGAGATAATCTTTTGGTGATTTTGTAACGTCCGCCACCTCCAAACGAAAACTGATTGTCTCTTTCAATGTCTGGATTGTAAAGGTTTTTGTGTATAAAAGACGGCACCAATTCAAAAGATAATTTTTCGCTGAATTTTCTTGAAATCAAAATTTGCTGTACAAACGTAGTTCGGTGTTTAAACTCTAAACCTGGATACTGTTCTTTTTCTAAAAAAGTATTAATATCTGCCACGCTGTACCCCACAATATCTACGGGGAAAACATCACTTTGTCTGGCTACCCTATATTTTAAACCTGTTTCGTACATTTTATTCAATGTATGTCTCGAAACGCTGGCAGAAAGCCAATCGGTGATTCCATAAATACCGCCCAATTTAGTGGTCGCATTGTCCAGTCCAAAGAAACTGTCAAAACCGTCTTTTACAGTTCCAAAACGATGCGAGACTACAAAATAGAATTCTTTTTTGGCTGGCATTTTTGTGGTCTGTAAGGTCACAAGCTGTAAAGCTTTGAAAGCTGCGTTTGGATAATTTTCGTCTACTTGAGTAGAATCTAAACTTTTCAATAAATCATCCTGCGAGTAAGCCATCGAGGCTAAAAAGAAGCAGAAAGGGACTAAAAATTTCTTCATAAATATTTACTTATTTGGTTTTTATAATGGTGCACTGGTCTAATTTTACTTCCTGAAACAGTTCGTCGTATCCAATACATTTACCTTTTACGACTACTTTTGTATTTAAATAACTGCTGTTTAGTTTTTGATTGAAAAGGCAGAAAACAGTACTTTTAAGAATCAAAGTAGAATCTGTTTCTTTGGTTACAATACCATTTAATTCAATAGTTTTATTGAGATATTGTAAATCTGCTTTTTGAGGATCTGAGTTATAATCGTCGATTAGTGTTGCTGCAGTAATGCTGATTTCTGGTTTTTCAGACGCAATATTCCGGGCTCCTTTAAAAAGAAAACCGTAATAAAAATAAATGCCTCCAGAAATAATTATCAGTACTAATGCAATTAGAAGGACTGTTTTTTTTCTTTTCATTTTTTATTCTTTTGATAAGTTTAATAGTAAAACAGCCTAATAGTAGATTACCCTACCAAAGAATTTGAAAATTTTATAAAAAAGAGTAAAAAAAGTATACAAGTAATCTTATGATTCTTGTAATTAAGAAGTTACAACGAAATTCTAAAACTCACATTTGGCGTTCGCTGTAATGCAAAAGTTTCTACTTCTTCAATAGAATTCGTAAGCGAGCTTATTCTGTAGTATTCGCTTATTTCATTTTTTCTATTTAAAATATTCAAAATAGAGAGTCCTATTTCGTACTGAATTCCATTATCCGTTTCCCATTTGTAGGTAGAAGAAAGATTAACCTGCGAAAAAACACGCAGATTATCCGCATTCGGTCTGCGGTAAACCAATATAGGATCTGACGGATCAATTGCCTCCGTATTTGGCGAAGTTTTAGGTCGGCCTGAAGACCATTTAGTTCCCAAAGCTATTTTAAAATTGTTTTTCTCATACATAATAGCCCACGAAAGTGTGTGCGTTAATTCGAAATTGTTAGGAAATCTTTGAATTTCGTAATTAGGAAAATCGTAATTATTATCATTAAAAGTATAACTCATCCAAGTTAGAAAGTGATTCATTTTCTTCTGAATCAAAATTTCGGTTCCTAAAACTTCATAGTCGCCGGTTGTTCTTACAAATTCTAACTGATTTTGAAAACCCTGACTGGAAGTTGTTATTCCGTTTACTTTTTTATAAAAATTATTGATGTCCAGGAGCCAGTCGTTTTTTTTATAAAATAAACTGAAAGAAACCTGTCTGCTTCGTTGTATAGGAACCGTGGTGTTGTTAGAAACAATCCATCGTCTTTTTTCAATTCCAAAATAATCTTTTTGGAGATCAATAATCTGCTGGGAATTTTGGCTTTTGAGTTCTCCCAAAACTTCTAAATGAAAGTTTTTATTGATTCCGTAATTAAACTGAATGCGAGGTTCAATTATAAATTTTTTAAACTTTTCGATGTAATTAATTCTCGTTCCAGCTTTAAGATATATTCTAGAAATGGTGTCATTGTATTTTCCTTCTACAATAAAAGCGTGGGTTTTTAATACATCTTTAATTTTACGGTAGAAATCGGGATTGTTTACGCGCTCCAAATTTGTAATACCAATTTCATTGTATTGATAACCATTGTTCAAAACAAATTTAGAATTCAAAATATGCTGATTTTCTAAATTGATTCCATTATTGTTTACGGTATTTTCCTGAACCGCCGTTTGATCTGTAATACTATTTTTTTGATTGCCCAAAAGTTCGTATGAAGAATTGTAAACATTGATTTTTGTGGAATTAAAAGCATTCCAGTTTCTTTTCCAAGACAAATTTCCGCCGTAGTTCTGCTGGCGTAATTCACTGTTTTCAGATCTGTAAAGATCATATGTATTGGCAGTTTGAAAAACCTTAAGATTGTCCTGAATGGTAATCAGATCCAAGATCAATTCATCTTTGGGTCCAATTTTTTGAACGTATTTAAAAGTAGCATCATAAAAACCAAATTTCTTGTCACTCTTGTAATCAACATTTTGGTTCTGATTAAAATCGGTTATGGTTGTATTTTGAAATACCTTGTTGAAATACTCTTTATAAGTTGGAGTTTCTGCAAAATCAGTAATCGATTTACGGGCTGAGATCTCTATAAAACTCTTATTTGAGAGATTGTATTTCCCATAAACATCGGCGTTTATCATATTGATTCCGGCGCTGAAACTGTTTTTTTCTGTCATTTCTGGCGTAGAAGAAATCGCTACCACGCTAGAAACGCTTTCGCCGAAAAAAGCAGAGCTTCCGTTTTTATAAATAGAAATAGTATGCGCCAGATTCGGATTAAATACAGATATTAATCCAAAAAAATGTCCCGTTTGAAACATTCGGATTCCATTCCATAAAAATAAATTCTGATCGTGTGTACCGCCGCGTACGTTGATACTGGAAACACTTTCGTCAATACTATTAACACCCGGAATCTGCTGCATGGCCTGCAACGCATCTGGTTCAATAAGTCCGGGAAGAATACCAAACTTTTTAGGTTTGATTTCAAAAGATCCGTCTGTGTTTTTAGAGATGCCAGATGCTAAAATTGAACTTGCTTTTATTTCTTTAAGTGCCGTGATTTCTGGTTCTAATACAATTTCTGTGCAATTTTTAGAACTAAAATTGACAGTAGAAATTCTTTTAGTCATAAATCCGATATGACTTATGGTAAGAATGCTTTTGGTGTTTTTTGCTATTTCAAAATAACCATTTGCATCTGTTGTAACGTAGATTTTCCCAGACAGATTAATATTGGCATCTCCAATAGGTTTTTTATCATTTAAAGAAAAAACGTAACCGCAAATGGTCTGCTCTTTAGTAATATCTTTATAGATATTGATGAATTTGTTGTCAATATTTTCAAAAGATAAATTTGTTTTTTGAGTAAGATACTGCAGTTTCTGTTCTAAAGACAGCGATTTTTTAGGCGGATTTAGTCGAAACCCAGCTATGTTTTCTTCCAGATAATTAAAGCTTACCTGATGCCGTTGTTCAATATCAGTCAATATTTTGCTTAGGGGTATAGCTTTTCCCTTGTCCTGAGCAAAAAGATTCAGGACATAAAAAAAGAGGCAGAACAAAAAATGATATTGTTTGGGGCGCAGCACTTACTTTTTGTCAATAATTATTTTAGTGTTGGAAACCTTTTCAACTTTTACATTGTATGTCGTACTGATAATCTGCAGGGCAGTATCTAGATTTTTGGCTGGTAATTTTCCTGTAAATAGAGAAACGGTATCTTGCGTTTTTAATTCAATACTGATATTGTATTGTCTTTCAACCTCATCCAAAATAGTTCTGATGTTTTCTTTGTAAAAACATATTTGATCGCTGATCCATTCTGGTTTTAGCGAAGCTGTTTCTCTTTTAATCTCATTTCCGTTTTCAAAACTAACCGCTTGTCCATGTGTCAGCAAGATTTCTTTGTCGGCATAATTCACCTTCACACGTCCTTCATAACAAACTACATCAAACCTGTTTTTTCTGACTTTCACGTTAAATTGTGTTCCCAAAACAGCAACTGTACCTAATTTGGTCTGCACTTCAAAACGTCTTCCTTTTGCCACTTTAAAATAAGCTTCTCCTTCAAGATTAAGATGTCTGTTTTTATTCCAATTCCATTTTTTATAATGGATTTCAGAGCCAGAATTCAAAACAACTTCAGAATTATCAGGTAGAGAAAAAGTTGTTTTTTGAGCTAAATCGGCCGTTTCTGTTTGAGGTACAAGCATTCTAAAAGCAAACATAACGGCAAGAGCCAAAACAAAAATCGCAGCTGCACGGAAAAACCATGTTCTGTATAACGGAATTACCTTTGGTGTTTCTTTCTTCTGTTTCAGAATGTTTGAAAGCATTTCATCTTCATTGAAATCATCAACCGCTAAATGAGCTGTATATTTTTTAATTTTTTGATATTTTTCGAAATCGGGACTTGCTTCAAATGCCTTCAATTCGTCCTCAGACAAATCATTGTTAAGCCATTTGGCCAATAAGTGATTCTTTTTCATTTTACTGGTATTATAGTATTAAAACAGTTAGAATTAAATTTACCCTACTTTTTATAAATCAATTTCTTTACGTAAGCTTAACAAAGCCAAATGAATGCGCTTTTCAACCGCTTTAACGCTGATATTTAAATCTACGGCAATTTCGCTGTATTTTTTTCCATCGATTCGATGCATCAAAAATGCGGTGCGCTGCTTTTCGTTTAAGTTTTCGATAGCTTTTAAAAGTTTATCCTGAAATTGTTTTTCTTCTAAAAGATATTCTGGAGACTGATTGGTTTTATCCAGTCCGCTAAAATCTTTTTCATATTTCAGAACCACCTTTTGATGTGCGATTTCGTTGAGACTGCTGTTGTTGGCAATGGTATAAACGTATGATTTTGCTTTTTCTAAAGGTACCGAAGAACAGTTCTGCCAAAGTTTTAAAAAAGCTTCCTGCGCAACATCTTCCGCCTTTTGCATATCGCCAAATTTGTAAAATACAAAATTGCGAAGCGCTTTGATCTGGCTTTTAAAAAAGGACGAAAAAATGATTTCGTCGCAAGTGTTGGATTCGTGCTTGTTTGGCATTTAGGTTTGCAGTTTGGAAGATGCAAAAGTATTTGTTTTTAATTTAAGTAGGGTAGAAGCAAACGAGATTGTTTTAATTAAGAATAAAATGCTATTGGCTTTTGATAATTTAGTATTAAGATAAAACCAAGATGCTGAATTCATAAATTAAAACCATTTTCTAATTTTTGTTACCTTTGTAAAAATCAAAATATGCTGCCTTTAAGAAAATATTTATTAGTAACACCTTTTCTGTTTTTGTCTTGTCAAAGCGAGATCGATGAGCAGAGTTCCAACATGCAGGGTACGGTTTCAAAAGAATCTCCTCTGACTTCCTATATGCAAAGAGTGGCTATGGTTCCAACGGTGCAGGATAATGTGGTAGACGGTTCAAGTTACTGCACAATAAAATTTCCTTATACAGTTAGAGTTAATAATCAGCAAATTGCAGTTAATGCCGCAGCAGATTATCAAAAGATAATAGACAATATTAACGCCAGTACTACAGATGATGATATTGTGAAAATAGATTTTCCGGTTACGATGGTTTATTACAATTACATCGAAAAATTTATACCTAACCAGAATGATTTTGACACCTTAATTGATTATTGGAATCTTTATCCGGATCTTTTATCTAAAATCAACGGACTTAACATTCAATATCCCATAACAATAAATAGTTACAACAGTTTAAATCAGGCAGTAAGTTCACAGTCAATTGTAAGCGACCAGACTTTTTTTAATTTTATAAAAAACCTGAACGACAGTCAGTATATTTCCTTAAAATATCCGATTTCTGTTGTAGATTATGATGGAAAGACTAAATCACTTGCCAGTAATTTAGACTTTGAAAATGCAATAAAATATGCAATAGATTACTGTCCAGAAAATAATATTGCATCGTATGATTTTGTACAGACTATAACAAAAGGCTCTTGGAATATTCCATACTTTTTTGATGCTTCAGACCAGACCACATCTTTCAGCGGTTATTCCTTTGTCTTTAAAAGTGACAATTCAGTTACAGCAACAAAAGGTGCAGTTACAGAAACAGGGCAGTGGGAATTTTTATCCCAATATGGAGCTGGCAAATTAATTTTGACTTTTAATTCGCAGCCACTCTCCAAACTGAAAGTGACTTATTATGGTTGGAATCTATTTGAAATTAATAATTCAGAGATTCGACTTCGTGCTGTAAGCAATAACAGCAGTTATCTTTATTTTTCAAAAAATTAGATTTTCTGATTTATTTATTAGGGAAAATAAATAATTCTTTACTTTTTTGGATAATGCAAAAAGCTTTGCCAGAATTGCAAACAGCGACATTTTAAAATAAAAAAGAGGAGCAGTTAAAAAAAACGCTCCTCTTTAAAATATTACTTTAAACTATAATTTAGTCAACTGAATTTTTCCAGTTACCGTAACTCCAGCCTGATCTGTTTGATTGGCTTGAAGGGTTAAAATGTCTCCAACTGCTCCGTTATAAATAGCTGTCATATTTATTATTGTAGCATCTGTAGAACTGTAATAACCAAAACCATTGCTGATAATGACTCCTTTATTTTTAAGGTAACAAGTGACGCTGGTCGATTTATTAGCTTTAAGCCAAATAGTTACCAAATATATTCCTGCAGAGGTAAGCGATTTAGAGTATATCTGCGTGGCATTTGTACTATCATAAATAGAAGATTGGTTTATTGCCGCATTAGTAATCGCATCATCAAAAATGATTGAAGCGTATGAAAGACCTTGTGGTCCCGCTGCTCCAGTATCTCCTTTAACACCTTGAGGTCCCGCTGCACCTGTTAATCCAGTATCTCCTTTAACACCTTGAGGTCCCGCTGCACCTGTTAATCCAGTATCT
>NZ_CAMLIX010000147.1 GCF_946479975.1 uncultured Flavobacterium sp. | reverse complement strand
AACCTAAATCATTAAGTTTTTTCTCTACCGTATGTGCTTGCCAAAGTGCTAATTCGCTGTCACGCGTTCCTATTCTGATTGTTTTTTCAGCCATGTTTTGTTTTTTGAACCATATAAGTTATATAAGTAAATTTAAGCGGTTTGGGTAAACGCAGTTAAATAATCTGATATAACTTTTTTTTTGAACCATATAAGTTATATAAGTAATTTAAGCAGTTTGTTTAAAACGGCAGTTTTAAATGAACTTATATAACTTATATGGTTTAAATTTAAATTTAAGATGCTTTTATTTTAAAGACTTTTTCGATCCATTCGATGCTTTCATCAACCATCGTGTCGTCGTCTTTTAAATGATTGGCAAAATGTGTAGTGATTTTTTGAATGATTCTGTTACTGATGATTTCAGCTTGTGCTTCATTAAAATCAACGATTTTTCTGCTTTGGAAATTCAATTCAGAAGCTTTGATCGCGTTTAATTTTTCTTTTAAAGCATTGATTGTCGGCGCAAATTTTCGGCCTTTCATCCAAACGACAAATTCTTCTTTGATTTCTTCGATGATTGCTTCCGCAGCCGGAATGTGTAATTTTCTGTTTTCTAGAGTTTCATCTGTCAATTGAGACAAATAATCCATGTGAATTAAAGTTACACCTTCTAATTCCTCCACGTTTTCATGAACGTTTTTCGGAATCGATAAATCCAGAATCAATAAAGGTTTTTTAAGATTTAAAATCGCTTTGTCAACCGTTGGGTTTTGAGCGCCTGTTGCCACAACTACAACATCGGCTTTTTGAAGTTCTAAATGCAATTCAGAGTAATCTTTAACAATCAAATTTAATTTTCCTGCTAATTTCTCTGCTTTGTCTTTAGTACGATTTATTAAAGTAATGTGTTCGTTTTTAGTATGTTTTACTAAATTCTCACATGTATTTCTTCCAATTTTTCCTGTTCCGAAAAGCAAAATGTTTTTATTGCTTATATCTTCTACATTTTTAAGAATGTACTGAACGGATGCAAAAGAAACCGAAGTAGCACCAGAGCTAATTTCCGTTTCATTTTTAATTCTTTTACTCGCCTGAATCACCGCATTCACCAATCTTTCTAGAAAAGTATTCGCTAATCCAAAAGATTTTGAATGTGCAAAACTGGTTTTAATTTGAGATATAATTTCGAAATCACCTAAAATCTGACTGTCTAAACCAGTTCCTACGCGAAATAAGTGATTGATTGCTTCTTGATTTTTGTAGACGAATCCTACTTTTTGAAAAGCTTCGACAGTACCATTGCTGTTATCGCAGATCAATTTTATTAATTGAAACGGATGTTCAGCAAAACCGTAGATCTCAGTTCTGTTGCAGGTTGAAGTAACTATTAAACTTTCTATTCCGTCATTTTTAGCTTGTTCCAGTAAACGAGTTTTCGCAACGGCATCTAAACTAAATTGACCTCTTACCTCAGCATCAGCTTTTTTATAACTCAGACCAACTGAATAAAAATAAAGGTGTTTCGGTACGTTATTGTTTTCCATAAATTCACTTCATTATAAAGTGCAACAAAATTATTACTATACCATCGATAAAAATAACGCTAAAAGTACTTTTTATGTCGCTGAATGTTTTTTTGATTCTAAACTGGTCTTTTTATCTAAAAATCAGCATCTTTATAACAAAATCAAGTGGTTTGAAATGTTTTGTTTAGAGCGATTCTAAATAACTTACAGCAAATTGATAAAATTTGCCTGAAAAAAAATATCGCTATGGGTTCAAAAAGTAAATATTGATTTTTCTAAATTATTTACGATCTGATTGACGTTATTTTAAGTCTAATATTATATTCGAAAAAAAAGCGCTATCCTAAATTTTTAAAATAGCGCTTTTCGAGAAAATGAAATTATTTTTGAACGATTGGTGTTCTTAATGATTCCAAAACAGCAACGATATCTGTGTAAAGTTCTGTATTAGAAGCAACACCGTTTGCATTTGCAGCAGCACCAACATATCCTTCAAATTTGGTATAATCTGCAGTACTTGCTTTTGTTCCCATACGTGGGTTTTTTGCAGGATCGTGCGCAGCAACCATATTTAATCCAGAATAAGTGTTTACAGCATTTTTTCCACCAGTATTAAATGAGAAAAAATCAGTAAGATTATCTGATAATTTAGCAATGTTCGTAGCTTGAGTGCTTCCTGTCTCTGCTAAAAGCGGCGCAAAATGCGCTTGTAAATTTCCAGATGCATTTGACTGTACATCTGCAACGATTAATCCTATAGTTGAATTTACCACTTTACGGAAACTTAGACGTCCTTTCTCGATCATTTGTCCAGAATTATCAGGATCTGAAACCATAGTAGAACCTCCTAATCTCTCATAGATGGTAGCTTTTTCAGC
The DNA here is from genome assembly GCF_946479975.1 of uncultured Flavobacterium sp. The sequence goes on along the minus strand of NZ_CAMLIX010000147.1, from coordinate 10,965 downwards.
TGGTTTATCATCGTCATTGCTGCATGAAGCCAATGATGCCGATGCGGCGATTAGTACGCTCAGGGTAATTTTAGAAAAATTTTTCATAATAAATATTTAAAGGTTAATTAAAAAACTGATTTAATTTTTTTGAGAGTTTGTAGCTGTAACTATTTTGGTCTACAGGGCAAACTTCTTTGTTTGCCAGGCCAGCAGGCAGAATGTAGCGTTGAGCATCATAATTTCCTTTGCTCATTAATTCGGCATATACTTTTTCAGAATTTGTGATTTTATTGTTATGAAAATAAACCACGACGTTTCTTTTTACAATTATAGAATCGGAGGTTAAACCTTTTATAGATCTCAAATCGGCGCAAATCTTTTTTGCAGCAGTAGAATCTATATTTTCTTTGAAGTCAATTCTGCTTACCTGAAGATTAGGACTTTCATAAACGGCTGGTTTCGCTGTAATGATGTGGAATACTAAAATCGCAAAAAACAACACTCCTGTTATGAGTACTGCCCAAAGTCCTTTTTTTACTGTTTTGTTAATTTTCATAAAAGCTTTTATTTAATTGTTGATTTAGTTTTTTACGAATCATTTACGTGCGGTTTTGACAGATGGTTTTATTAATTAGTATTAAATCGTCAATTTAGAACGAGTATGAATAATGTAAGAAATAATTGATGTTTGTTTTGGGGAATAATTAAATGAAAATCAGTAAATTAACATTTCTAAAATCAAGAATAACAAAAGAAAGGTTTGGACAAATTGGAATGAAAAAGAAGGAAAAGACTTTGAAAGAATAAAGAAATTATAAATTTAGAACCAAGTAAACGATAAACCCATCAAAAAGATTTAATTTTGGGAAGCCAAATTAGGATTGCTGTAAAACGAAATTAACTTGAATAAAGTAAATCAAAAATGGAGGAAGAAATAAAAATTGAAGACGACTTTACGCTAATCAGGTTTCAAAATGACGGCTCGGAACCTTTTAATGCGCAGCATGAAATTGGTACTGGATTAATACAGTTTCATTTCGGGATAAAAGGAAATGCCAAATTCTTGTTCAATCAAGGTACGTATGCTTTAGATTTAAAAGAAGAAAAATCGTTGCTTTTGTATAATCCGCAGAAAGAATTGCCGCTGAATTTAGAATTAGCTCCAAATTCATGGGTGATTTCTGTAATTGTTTCGATTAAAAAATTTCACGCATTATTTTCTGCCGAAGCCGATTATATTACTTTTTTAAGTGCCGATAATAAAGATAAAAAATATTATAACGAAGGAAATATTAGTCCGTCAATGGCGATTGTTTTGAGTCAGTTGTTTCATTACAATCTTCATCCATCCATAAAAAACCTTTATTATAAAGGTAAAGGATACGAATTATTGAGTTTATATTTCAACAGAACCGAAGATCCAAATGCAGAGCAATGTCCGTTTTTAATTGATGAAGATAATGTTTTGAAAATCCGAAAAGCCAAAGAAATCGTAATTGCTAATATGGCAGAACCGCCAGGATTGCAAGAATTAGCAGATTTGATTGGTTTGAATTTGAAAAAACTGAAAATGGGTTTCAAACAAATTTACGGCGATACGGTTTATGGTTTCTTATTCGATTACAAAATGGATTTCGCCAGAAAACTTTTAGACAGCGGTTCTTATAATGTCAATGAAGTAGGATTGAAAATTGGTTACAGCACAGGAAGTCATTTTATAGCAGCATTTAAAAAGAAATTCGGAACAACTCCTAAAAAGTATTTGATGTCGATTAATGCGAATGTGTAAATTGAAAAAAATACATGAAGAAGTTAATAATTTTAATATTGGTCTTAGGTTTCTTAAGCTGTGTAAACTTAAAAGATCCGTCTTTTAAAGAAATATTAGAAAATGCTCAACACGACATTAAAGTAGATTCAGTTAAATATTTTACTACGGGACTACCTTTTATAAAACCTATAGTTGCGAAAGAGGTAACAGATAGGATGTCTGAAGAGGCTCTTGAGGCTCTTGCTAACTTTGAAATAATATTAGATGAAAGTCAAGTTAAGCAAAAGTTGAGGAAGAATATTTATAATAAATATGGCTTATATGAAAAGAATTTAGGCTGTATGGTTGACAAACAAACTTCAGTTTTATCAAAAGAATATAAAAAAGTTACTAGTTCTTATCTTGAGAAAAGAAATGGAAAAGATTGGAATAAGAAAATGGAGAAAGAATTAAACGAGGTAATTGATAATTGAAGGTGCTATTTTTGAATATCAATTTTAAAAATAACAACATAACTAAAAAGTAATAAATATCATATTTCTAAAAAGTGACAAATACTACTTTTGACGAAATTTTTAAAAACAAATAAAAGCTTAAAGCAGAAAAAACATAATGAAAGGCGTATTATTAGTAAACTTAGGTTCTCCGGAAAGTCCAACTCCAAAAGATGTAAAACCATATTTAGATGAATTTTTAATGGATAAATATGTGATCGACGTTCCGTATTTATTAAGAGCATTATTAGTTCGAGGCATTATTTTAAGAAAAAGACCAGAAGAATCGGCTCACGCTTACGCGAAAATCTGGTGGGAAGAAGGTTCGCCTTTAGTAGTTCTATCAGAAAGAATGCAGAAAAAAGTACAGCCTTTAGTAAATGTTCCGGTTGCGTTAGCCATGCGTTACGGAAGTATGACAATCGAAAAAGGACTTCAGGAATTACATGATAAAGGAATTACAGATGTAATGCTTTTTCCGTTATATCCACAATATGCAATGGCTTCAACTTTGACTATTTTGGTTAAAGCCGAAGAAATTCGCAAGAAGAAATTTCCTAACATGAAATTTACAGATGTTCCGGCGTTTTACAACAAACCAGATTACATCAAAAACTTAGCAGATTCAATCCAAAAACATTTGGTTGGATTTGATTACGATCATTTATTGTTTTCGTATCACGGAATCCCAGAGCGTCATATTCGCAAAACAGATGTAACAAAATCACATTGTAAAATTGACGGTTCTTGTTGTAATACGCCATCTGCGGCGCACGAATTCTGTTACCGTCACCAATGTTACGAAACCACAAAACAAGTCATAAAATTATTAGGACTTCCAGAAGATAAATACAGTTTGACTTTTCAATCTCGTTTAGCGGGCGATAAATGGTTAGAACCTTATACAGATATTGAAATTGATAAAATGCCTGCAAAAGGAATCAAGAAATTAGCGGTTGTAACGCCGGCTTTCGTTTCAGATTGTTTGGAAACTTTAGAAGAAATCGCCATGCGCGCCAAAGAAGATTTCGAAGCAAATGGAGGAGAAGAGTTTCTTGCTGTTCCATGTTTGAATGATGATGACGAATGGTGCCAAACGGTTTCAAATTGGATTAACGACTGGGCGAAATAATATTTGTTTCAGGTTTTAAGTTTCAAGTTTTTCTTAAAGTTGATTAACCTGAAATCTGTAACCTGAAACCTGAAACTGAAACCAAACAACAATGGAATACTATAATTACTTAAAATCACTACATCTTATTTTTGTCATAACTTGGTTTGCAGGTTTGTTTTATATTGTGCGTTTGTTTGTATATCAAATTGAAGCCAATGAAAAACCTTCACCTGAAAAGGAAATTCTACAAGCGCAATACAAAATAATGACATATCGTTTGTGGTATATTATCACTTGGCCGTCGGCGGTTTTGGCGAGTATTTTTGCTTTTTCATTACTTTATTTAAATCCAGGTTTAATGTATTTGGATTTTATGCAAGTTAAATTTGGTTTTGTATTTTTATTGTATTTATATCATTTTAAATGTCATCAGATTTTTAAACAGTTGCAAAATAACGAAGTAAAATATTCCAATAATTTTATGCGTTTATGGAATGAAGGCGCAACCATTATCCTATTTGCAGTAGTTTTTTTAATTATTGTAAAAAGCGCCATCAACTGGATTTTCGGCGTACTAGGGATCGTTTTATTCTCAGTTTTAATTATGCTTGGATTTAGATTTTACAAAAGAATTAGAGAAAGGAAATAGTGGTCAGTTTTAAGTGGTCAGTTTCCAATCTTTGTCTCAATTTTACAGCAGATTTATAAATTTAAGAATACAGTTTTATACGTTTGCAAAATAACTGAACACTAAAAATCTGAACACTGAATACTAAAAACATGCTCAACAACTTCAAAATGTCAATGCTTTCACTTCGTACCAGGATTTTCCTGTCGATGATTGTATTGATTGTTGTGGCATCTTTTTTATTGGCTTCGATTTCAATTATTCAGTTTAAAACTGAGGCCAAAGAATACCATCAGGAACGTTTAGAACGAAAAGAAAATGCGGTAAAAGAACACATCAATTATGTGCTTTCAACTACAACTTATCCGCTGAAAACGGGAAATTTAGATTTAATTTTTAAAGATAAAATCCACGAACTGGCTCAGATTCATAAAATTGAAATCAACATTTACAGCCTTGACGGAAAACTGCTGAAATCTTCCAAAGAAACATTTGCGGTCGATAAAGTCGCGCCGCCAATTCCGGAATATATTCTAAAATTGGTTCGTTCTTCTATCGAAAAGCGATTTGTAGACATCAAAACTATCGACGGAGTTAAAAATAGATCTTCATACAGTTTAATTAAAGACGAAAAATTCAAACCACTCGGAATCCTGAATCTTCCTTATCTAGAAGACGACGGATATTACGATAACGAATTGAACACCTTCTTGATTCGTCTGAGTCAGGTCTATTCTTTTATGTTAATCGTGGCTTTCGCGTTAGCGTATTTCCTTTCGACTTATATTACAAAATCATTAAAAACCATTTCAGATCGTTTGGAAGAAACCAATCTAGATCAGAAAAATGAGAAAATTGTTTTGGAAGCGAATAGCAAAGAAGTCAACTTCCTGATCAAAGCCTACAACGGAATGGTAGACAAACTGGAAACCAGTGCAATTAAATTAGCGCAAAGCGAAAGAGAAGAAGCTTGGCGCGAAATGGCAAAACAAGTCGCACACGAAATCAAAAATCCGCTTACGCCGATGCGTTTGACGGTTCAGAGTTTTCAAAGAAAATTTGATCCTTCTGCTCCAGATGTAAAGCAGAAAATGAATGATTACTCAGAAACCTTAATTCAGCAGATTGATACAATGACGGCGGTGGCTTCAGCATTTTCGAATTTTGCATCTATGCCGGCGCAACAAAATGAAACCTTAAACGTTGTTGAGGTTGTAGAGCTGGCTTTGGATATTTTTAATGAAGATTATATTTCTTTCGAAAAAGAAGAAGAAGAAATCATCTCCAAAATGGATCGTACACAATTAATTCGTGTAATTACCAATTTGGTTAAAAATGCAACGCAGGCGATCCCAGAAAATCAGTTTCAGAAATCAATTGTCGTAACGGTAAAAAGACGAAATGATAATGTTGAAATCGCCGTAAAAGACAACGGAATCGGAATTCAAAAACAAGATACAGGCCGAATTTTTGAACCAAAGTTTACCACAAAAACTAGCGGTATGGGACTTGGACTCGGAATTATTAAAAACATTATAGAAAATTACAAAGGAACAATTACCTTTGAATCAACTTACGGAAAAGGAACCACATTTAGAGTTTCTCTGCCTATTACAAACTCATAAACCAGCGTCATGAATTACGAAAATATTTTAATTTCGATCGAAGAAAAAGTAGCGACGGTTACCATTAACAGACCTACAAAATTGAATGCTTTAAATAAAGCTACAATTAGTGATTTAAGTAATGCAGTAAATGCTTTAGGAAACGATGAAAATGTTCGCGTTATTATTATAACCGGAAGCGGCGAAAAAGCATTTGTAGCTGGAGCTGATATTTCGGAATTTGCCAATTATACTACTGTTGAAGGAGCACAATTAGCTGGCGAAGGACAAGAATCTCTTTTTGATTTTATCGAAAATTTGAAAAAACCCGTTATTGCAGCGATTAATGGTTTTGCCCTTGGAGGCGGATTAGAATTAGCTATGGCTTGTCATTTTAGAGTTGCTTCAGACAATGCAAAAATGGGATTACCAGAAGTTACTTTAGGATTAATTCCTGGTTATGGAGGAACACAGCGTTTGCCACAATTAGTTGGAAAAGGTCGTGCAATGGAAATGATTATGACTGCCGCAATGATTTCTGCCGAAGAAGCAAAAGAATACGGTTTAGTGAATCACATTGTGTCGCAGGCAGAACTTTTGTCGTTTACGACAGTTATTGCCCATAAAATCATCAAAAATGCTCCGTTTGCCATTGGAAAAGCAATAAAATCCATCAATGCTAATTTTAAAGACGGTAAAAATGGATTTGATACCGAAATCAAATCCTTTGGAGAATGCTTTGGAACGCAGGATTTTAAAGAAGGAACTACAGCCTTTTTAGAAAAACGTAAAGCAGAATTTACAGGAAAATAAATTTTCTTAACCGCAAAGTTCGCAAGGGTTTACGCAAAGCACACAAAGAAAATTAAAAAACTTTGCGAACCTTGCGTAAATCTTTGCGAACTTTGCGGTTAAATAATAACACAAGAGGATAAAAACTTTGCCTCTTAGTATCTCAGAACCTTAGAATCTTAAAAAGAAATGTACGAACCAATATTTGCCCTTTTTTGTGAACGAGTTAAAGAAAGCATCCAATCTGGAACTTTCGCAAAACTGACTTTGGCGAAAACAATAGGTGACACCGAAATCAAAAACATCTATTTCAGACTTGTATTAAATGAAGATAATACGTTTTCGATTTCATTAACCACGCGTTACAAAACAGAAGAAATCGAGAGCATTCATACTTTAGATGAAGCTTTATTAGTTTTGGGAACTTATATTAAAAATCCATTTTTAACGGCACTTTTGTTTACAACAAATGAGGACGTTACTTTCAAAGTAAATAAAAAGAATGCTGGAAGTATTATCGAGCAGGCACCAACGTTTAAAAATGCTTCGCCAGTAATGCTGGAAATGATTGAAAAAGGAATTGTTTAATTGATTTTCTAGAGTTCATATCACTCGTTTGTCAGGCTGAGCGTCCCGAAGCTTCGGGACGCTCAGCCTGAAAAAAAAATCTCTGTGTATCTCTGTGAAAAATCTCCGCGTATCTCTGCGGAATATATATTCTAAATCAGCTTCACAAACAAATTAGAAGCAATTTTATTCGAAATTGACAATTCTCTTTCATTGACTTTAATTCGTACCGATAAATCGAAAGATTCTTTAGACAAAAATTCAATTTTAGAACCCAAAGCGATTCCTTGTTTGTCCAGATATTTCAAAAACTCTGATGAAGTATCTTTAACACCCACACAAATTCCGGTTTGATTTTCTTCTAATTCAGATAAAAGCTGTTTTTCGATTTTAATGATTCGGCCGTTCGCATCTGGAATTGGATCTCCATGCGGATCTTCAGTCGGATTTCCAAGAAAATCATCCAAACGATTGATCAATTGTTCCGATTTAATGTGTTCCAATTGCTCAGCAATATCGTGAACTTCATCCCAGCTGAAATTTAGTTTTTCAACCAAAAACACTTCCCAAAGGCGATGTTTTCTCACAATCATTTTGGCAGCTAGTTTTCCGTTATCTGTTAGCGAAACACCTTGGTATTTTTTGTAATTAACTAAATCTTTCTCTGCCAGTTTTTTAAGCATATCGGTTACAGAGGAAGCTTTCGTTTCCATAATTTCCGCAATAGCATTTGTACTGACTTCTGTTTCTAAAGCCGCCGTTAAGTGATAGATAGATTTTAGGTAATTTTCTTCTGAGAAAGTCATTTATTTTTAAGCTTCTAAGCTCCTAAGTTTCTAAGCTTCTAAGTTTTCTTTTAAGGCTTAAAAACCTTAGCATCTTAGTAGCTTAGCATCTTAGCAACTTCATTTTACAATCAACAAAGGTATCGAAATTTTATGTCTCAATTTGTCTACGGTTGTACCGAATAAAATATCTTTTAATCCAGTGTGGCCGTGGGTTCCCATGACGAGAATGTCGAAATTGCCTTCGTTTATAATTTTCGGAATTACTTTGTTTGGTTTTCCAAATCCAAGTTCTGTTTTGATTTTGAATCCCTTTTCGGAAAGAATTTCCACATATTCCAATAGTAGTTTTTCGTCAATAGTGGTTTCATGATCGTGAACATGAACGCCGTACATTAAAGCTCCAACGGTTTCTACAATGTGAATAAGCGTATATTCGGTGTCAATGCCGCCCAATTCGAAGGCTTTGTTTAAAGCAGCTTCATCGGCATTCGAAAAATCTACAGAAACCGCTATGTTTTTTATGCTTCGACTTTCTCTTGGAGAAAATTTCAATTTTAGATTATGAGGCGAATGATTTATGTTTTTATTTTTCGCTTTTGCGATAAAAGGATTGAAAATAATATACAACAGTAAACCTAAAAATCCAAAAGCCAACGGAACAACGGTAAGCCAAAGAATAATAGGATGGTTCGAACTTTCTAACCAAGAAGTAATTTCGTCGTAAACTAATTTAGCATTTAGAGAAACAATAATTGCAGCGATAATCCACGAAACTACCTGAGTGGTTTTGGAAATATGAAAACCGTTCATTTTGGATTTATCGCTCACAAAGTGAATCAGCGGAATAATGGCAAAACCTAATTGTAAACTCAAAATAACCTGACTCAGAATTAAGAGTTTTCCAGTGACGCTTTCACCATAAATCGAAATCACAATTACAGCAGGAATAATAGCAATTAAACGTGTAATAATTCGGCGGACCCAAGGCTGGATTCTAAAGTGAAGATAACCTTCCATTACAATTTGTCCGGCAAGCGTTCCTGTTACGGTCGAACTTTGTCCCGCAGCGATAAGCGCGATGGCGAATAAAGCTGGCGCCCATTTTGTTCCTAAAAGAGGTTCTAAAAATTTGTGTGCATCCTGAATTTCCGCAACTTCATACATTCCGTTTTTGTGGAAAGTGGCTGCAGCGAGAATTAGAATTGCTGCGTTTACAAAAAAGGCAAGATTTAATGCAATGGTAGAATCTATAAAATTATATTTTAAAGCTTGTTTGATTCCCGCTGGAGTTCGGTCAAATTTTCTGGTTTGCACCAAAGATGAATGCAGGTATAAATTATGAGGCATAACAGTTGCTCCAATAATTCCGATTGCAATATACAAAGCAGCCGAATTTGGAATAGATGGAATAAGTCCGGCCACAACTTTATGCATTTCTGGTTCGGCAAAAATCATTTCAAAAATGAAAGAAAAGCCAATTATCGCAACCAAAGCAATAATGAAAGCTTCCATTTTACGAATTCCTTTATTGATCAGGAAAAGCAGTAAAAAGGTATCTAGAACGGTAATTAGAACTGCTTCAAGCAACGGAATTCCGAAAAGAAGGTTAATTCCAATTGCCATTCCGAGAACTTCTGCAAGATCGCAGGCTGCAATTGCAATTTCTGCCAGAAAATATAAAATATAGTTGATGTATTTTGAATACGTCTCTCTCGAAGCTTGTGCTAGATCTCGCTGGGTAACAATTCCAAGTCTTGCGCTTAAACTCTGCAAAAGCAAAGCCATTAAGTTACTCATCAGCAAAACCCAAACTAAAGTGTAGCCAAACTGACTTCCGCCGGCAATATCTGTCGCCCAGTTTCCCGGATCCATATAACCAACGCTTACTAAATAGGCGGGACCTAAAAAGGCTAATATTTTGCGGAAACCTGTTTTTTTATGTTCTGTAGAAACGGATTCGTGGACTTCTTCTAATGATTTGCTCATTGTTAAAATATTGGTTTTCCAAATATATAGAAAAATTATATTCGCTCAACAATATTTTTAGTCTTGTCTAAAAGTTAAATGTTAGAATTCAAACATTTTGGACACAATCCTGAAAGTGTAAAGTTTATTTCGTTTACTTTATAATTGTGCGGCATAATATAACTGGGCTTCACATTTTCCAAACAAGTAATCTCATGACAGTTTTCACAGCTAAAATGTGCATGATTATGAATGTGCACGCGCTGATGCGAGTGATTGCATTTTGCATATTTTACGGTTCCGTCTAGATTTGAAATTTTATGAATGACATCATCATTTACTAGACGATCTAAAATTCTATAAATAGTTACGCGATCGCAGACATCATTCAATTGTTTTTGAATTTCAGTGTGAGACAAAGCCGTTTTAGATTTCTCAAATACTTCTAATACTGCTGTTTTCGCTGTAGTATTGCGTGTTGTTTTCATTTTTATAAATTAAAAAATTTAACGCAACTATGTTGCATATGGTTTTAATATGTATATTTGCAACAATATTGCATTAGTCAAAAGTACACAAAATGAAGAAAATAACGACACCTTTTTATGATATCTTAGGAATTTCGAGCGCGACTCTTTGCTTGGTTCATTGTTTAATTTTTCCGCTTATAACAATTCTTCCTTTAGGTTTAAGTCACAACCCGATTGTCGATTTAATCTTTGCTTCAATAGGTTCATTTGCAATTCTCAAAATTACGAAAAAATCAAGTCTCTTGGTTTCTTCAATTTTGATAGTTTCAATGAGTTTGATTTGGATCAGTATTTTGACCGATTTAATTTTAGAAATTCACTTGGATCTACTGTATGTTGGAGGGATCGGAATGATCATTGGGCATTTAATCAATTATAAATTACACAGAAAACACAATCATTAAAATATTAGTTATGGAAAATAAGAGTTTTGACGTAATTATTGTTGGTGGAAGTTACAGCGGTTTATCGGCTGCAATGAGTTTAGGACGCGCTTTGCGTCAGGTTTTGGTAATCGACAGCGGTTTGCCTTGCAACAGACAAACGCCGCATTCTCATAATTTCATTACACAAGACGGTGAAAAGCCCGCTGTTATTTCGGCGAAAGCCAAATTACAAGTTGATATTTATAAAACGGTTCAATTTTATAATGGACTTGCGATAAAAGCCATTAAAACTGAAAATGGTTTTGAAATCGAAACTGAATCCGGAGAAATCTTTAATGCTAGAA
>NZ_CAMLIX010000146.1 GCF_946479975.1 uncultured Flavobacterium sp. | reverse complement strand
TGTCAACGAATTACAAAGTTATTTTGTAAAACGTATGGAAAAATACATCAACTCAAAAGGGAAAAGAGTGATCGGTTGGGATGAAATTTTAGAAGGTGGTTTGGCTCCAGATGCAACGGTTATGAGCTGGAGAGGAATGAAAGGCGGAATCGAAGCTGCAGATCAAGGTCATGACGTTATTATGAGTCCAGAATCTCCTTGTTATTTTAATTTCTATCAAGGTCCTCAAAACGAAGAACCTTTAGCTTTTGATGCTTATAATCCGTTAAGTGAAGTGTATAAATTTGATCCAGTAGTTTCGACAATGACGCCTCAGGAAGCAGCGCACGTTTTGGGTGGACAAGCCAATTTATGGGCAGAACATTTAGCAGTGCCAAAAGATTCTGAATATATGATTTTTCCAAGATTGGCCGCATTATCAGAAACTTTATGGAGTCCGAAAGAAAAACGTAATTGGAATGATTTCACAACGAGATTATTCTCTTTATTACAGCGTTACGATTATTTGGGAATCAATTATGCGAAAAGTGCGTATTTGGTAACCGCTTCTTCAACAGCTGATTTGGCAAATAAACAAATTAAAGTAGAATTGAAAAATGAGTTTCCAAATCCAGACATTCGTTATGTTTTAGGAGATAAAAGCATTGATCATCATGCGGTAAAATATACAAGTCCAATTGAAATCAAAGAAACAACAGTTTTAAAAGCTTCTTTATTTCAAGATGAAAAACCAGTCGGAAAAACCTTTACAGATACGCTAGTTTTCCATAAAGGATTTGCAAAAAAAGTAAAATATTTAACGCCTTTCAATCAGAGTTATAAAGGAGACGCAAATACTATGGTAAATACCATTCGCGGAAGTAAAAATTTCCATGACGGACAATGGCAGGCTTGGCTGGTAAATGATATGGAATTGGTAATTGACCTTGAAAAAGTAGAAAGCATCGAGCAAGTAAAAGTTGGAGCATTAGAAAGTCAAGGCGCAGGAGTTAATTTCCCAGTTGAAGTGAAAGTTTATGTTTCTAATGATGGAGTAAAATTTCAGCAAGTTGGAAAAATTACACGTCCGTATGCTGTAAATGCAGTTCCGGAATTGAAAGATTTTAAAATCAATTTCCAAAAACAAAATGCACGTTTTGTAAAAGTTGTTGCAGGCAATTTAAAGAAAAGTCCTAAAGGAGAAAGTTCTTGGTTGTTTGTTGATGAAATTGTGGTGAATTAAAATTTTTAAACACATAGAAACATAGATTCTTTTTCTTTTGAAACTTGGTAAAGAGTTTCGAAAAAAACTAGTTTCTAACATATAGTTTAACGTGAAATGCTTGTGACAGCTTTGACAAAGTTTTAAAGTCAAGTTTTTCACTTCTATAAAGTAAAATTATTAAAGAATAACTCTCTGTAGTATTTGGATACTACTTTAAGATTGCAGTTTTTTAAGTTTATAAATATATAATCTGAAAAAAAATGAATAAGATATTATGTAAGCTCGGGATATTATTGATTTGTTTGATGCCGTTTTTTACTGAGGCGCAAACGAAAGGATTTTCTATATCGAATGGAGAATTTCAAAAAGATGGGAAAATTGTAAAAATACATTCAGGAGAAATGCACTATGAGCGTATTCCCAAAGAGTATTGGAGACATAGATTGCAAATGCTTAAAGCTATGGGATTGAATACCGTGGCTACTTATGTGTTTTGGAATTACCACGAAATAGCGCCGGGTGTATGGGATTTTAAAACAGGAAATAAAAATTTATCAGAGTTTTTAAGTATTGCTAAAAGTGAAGGATTATATGTAATCCTAAGACCAGGTCCGTATGCATGTGGTGAGTGGGAATTTGGAGGTTATCCTTGGTGGCTGCAAAACAATAAAGATTTAGTAATTCGTACCAATAATAAAGCGTTTTTAGACGCGTGCAAAACATATCTTGAGCATTTGTATGCAGAAGTAAAAGGACAATTTGCTAGTCAAGGAGGACCTATTATTATGGTTCAGGCTGAAAATGAATTTGGGTCTTATGTTTCTCAAAGAACAGATATTAAAGCTGAAGATCATAAAGCATACAAAACAGCAATCTACAATATGCTTAAAGAAACCGGTTTTCAAGAACCATTTTTCACTTCTGATGGTACTTGGCTGTTTGAAGGTGGAATGGTTGAAGGCGTGTTACCAACGGCAAATGGTGAAAACAATATAGAAAATTTAAAAAAGCAGGTTGATAAATTCCATAAAGGGCAAGGGCCTTATATGGTGGCAGAGTTTTATTCGGGCTGGCTGGATCATTGGGCAGAACCATTTATTAGAATTGGATCTGAGGAGATTGCCAATCAAACTAAAAAGTACCTTGATGCAGGTGTTTCTTTTAATTATTATATGGTACATGGCGGTACTAATTTCGGATTTACCTCTGGAGCAAATTATAATGAAGAAAGTGATATTCAGCCGGATATTACAAGTTATGATTATGATGCGCCTATTAGCGAAGCAGGTTGGGCAACACCAAAATTTATGGCTATTCGTGAAGTAATGCAAAAGTATTCTAAAACAAAATTAGCGCCGATTCCAGAGAAAATACCCGTTACAAAATATCCTAATCAGCCTGTCAAATCGAGCATGGATGTTTTAAGTTGGATCAAAAAAGAAAAGCCAGTTGTAGACGATCAACCTTTAACATTTGAAAAATTAGAACAAGGAAATGGATATGTTTTATATCGTAAAAGATTTACACAGCCTATTTCAGGTCAATTAAAAATTGCTGGATTGAGAGACTTTGCGACCGTTTATGTAAATGGAGTTAAGGCGGGTGAATTGAATAGAGTTTTCAAAAATTACGAATTGACTGTTACGATTCCTTTCAACGGTATTCTAGAAATTCTGGTGGAAAATATGGGACGTATTAATTACGGAGCCGAAATTGTACATAATACAAAAGGAATTATTTCTCCGGTTTTCATTAATGAGTATGAAATTAGCGGTGGATGGGAAATGTATAAAATGCCAATGAATGAAGTTCCAGTTCTTAAAAATGAAACGGTAAAAACGGGGAGACCAGTTATATATGAATCGACAGTAAACATAGACAAACCATCCGATACTTTTCTTGACATGACCAATTGGGGAAAAGGAATTGTATTTGTTAACGGACACAATCTTGGACGCTACTGGAAAGTAGGACCGCAACAAACGCTTTATGTGCCGGGCTGTTGGTTGAAAGCAGGAGAAAATAAATTTGTTGTATTCGAGCAGCTTAATGAAAACACTCCAAAAGAATTAATTTTTACAGATCAACCTATACTAGACAAATTAAATTAATATTGACCCGTTAGTTGAAATTAAAAAAATAAAAATTTTAACACATAGAGACATAGCTTTTTGTGTAGAAAAAAGAAAATGGAAGAAACAAGTTTCCACACATAGCTAAACTATGTGCATTTAAACTAGTGAAACGCCTTTTTTAAGTTTAGATAAACTATGTTTCTATGTGTTGAAAATAATTTCACTTAACGAATTAAGATTGCATATTAAACTAAAAACTAAAGAATAAATAAAACCCAATAAACAGATTAAAAGATGAAAAAAGGAATATTCATAATCGCCCTTTTATTTTCAGCTCAGATTTTCGCTCAGGCGATTTATGAAGATGAAAGATACGTACCAGAAACAGATCCGTTAGTGTTGAAGAACTTAGACGAATGGCAAGGCAAAAAATTTGGTTTGCTAATGCACTGGGGAACTTACAGCCAATGGGGAATCGTAGAATCTTGGTCAATCTGCCCAGAAGATTACGGATGGTGTGAGCGTAAAAAAGGCAGTAATCCGGCAAATTACAATCAGTACATTGCAGATTATGAAGGATTAAGAAAGACTTTTAATCCTGTGAAATTTGATCCTGCTAAATGGGCAAAAGCGGCTAAATATGCAGGAATGAAGTACATGGTTTTCACTACAAAACACCATGACGGATTTAATATGTATGACACCAAATATTCTGATTACAAAATTACGAGTAAAGACGTTCCTTTTCATACCAACCCAAAAGCTGACGTTTTAAAAGAAATTTTCAACTCATTTAGAGGCGAAGGTATTTCAACTGGAGCTTATTTTTCGAAACCAGACTGGCACAATGAAAACTACTGGGATCCATACTTTCCTCCATTCGACAGAAACGTAAATTACGATCCGTCTTTATATCCAGAAAAATGGCAGAAATATGTTGATTTCACTCACAACCAAATCTTAGAAATATTATCAAACTACGGAAAAGTAGATATTTTATGGTTAGATGGAGGATGGGTTAGAAAAAGAGACCAAGTAAACATCAAAGAAAACTACGACGAGAAATTTGCAGAAAACGAATCTAAAAACGGTTTCATCAAACACAGAGTGGTAGATCAAGATCCTAAAATGGACGAATTGGTTGTAAAAGCACGTCAAAAACAACCAGGTTTAATTGTGGTTGATAGAGCGGTTCACGGTAAAAACCAAAATTATTTAACGCCGGAAGGACGCGTTCCTGCTAAAACTTTGCCTTACCCATGGGAATCTTGTATTCCTGCTGGCGGTGGATGGTCTTACTCTCCAGGTTCAGAATATATGACTGGAAGACAAGGTATTCATATGTTAGTTGACATCGTTGCAAAAGGCGGAAACTTATTATTAAACATTGCACCAAGTCCAGAAGGAGAATGGGATAAAGGAGCTTATGATTTGTTACAAGCTTACGGAGATTGGATGAAAGTAAACAGCACAGCGATTTACAACACCAAACCAATCGAGCCTTACAAAGAAGAAAATATCTGTTTCACACAAAATAAAGCAGGAAATGTATTCGCATTTTATTTAGCTAAAGAAGGAGAAAATAAAATTCCTGCAGAAGTTACTGTGAAATCAATCAGCCCTAAAAAAGGAACAAAAATTACAATGTTAGGTTCTAAAACTTCTTTAAAATGGACAAAAGAAGGAAACGGATTTAAAGTAATTATTCCAGAAAGCTTAAGAAACAATCTTCCTGCAAAAGAAGCATGGACTTTAAAAATCGACGCTATCAATAGATAAAAACGAAACCTATGGTTTTAAATAATAAAAACAAATTTAAGACAGCATGTATTTTTTACATGCTGTTTTTTAGCATCAGCATTTTTGCGCAGGAGCCTGCCGATTATGTTAATCCGTTTATTGGAACTTCTAATTTTGGAGCAGCTTTTCCAGGTCCGATCGCACCGCGTGGAATGGCAAGTATTAGTCCGTTTAATGTGGCTGGAGTAAAAAACACTCCCATGGAAAAAGACAGTCAATGGCTTTCTAATCCGTATGTGAATGAGAATACTTTTTTAACTGGATTTAGTCAAGTGAATTTGAGTGGTGTTGGCTGTCCGGAATTAGGTGTTATTTTATTAATGCCAACAACTGGAGCAGTAGAAATCGATCATTTAAAATACGGTTCTACTTATTCTAATGAAGTTGCAAAAGCGGCTTATTACAGCGTAAACATCGACAAGTATAAAGTAAAGGGCGAATTCACGGCTTCAAAACGAGTTGGGATTAGCAGATTCACTTTCCCGAAAGGGCAGTCTAATATTTTATTAAATCTTGGTTTAGGTTTAACAAATGAAGAAGGTGCAATGATAAAAGTAGTGTCATCGACAGAAATTGAAGGAATGCGTTCTGTTGGTTCGTTTTGTTACAACAGCCCAGAAGATGCTTACCCAGTATATTTTGTGGCTCAATTTTCTAAACCAGCTCATAAATTCGGAGTTTGGAAAAAGCCTACGAAATACAACGGTGTTGAAGCGCAATGGATGGGTTACAACGGAAAAGCGAGAATGATGGACAATACAATCAAAACTGTTGTTGGAGATAGTATTGGAAGTTATTTTACGTATAAATTTGAAAAGCAAGAAACGGTTGAAGTGAAGATTGGAATTTCGTACGTAAGTATTGAAAATGCCCGCGAAAACTTAGCAAAAGAAGTGGGTAACAGATCTTTTGATGCAATTTACAAAGAAACCTACAACGAATGGAACGAAGAATTGTCTAAAATTTTGGTTGAAGGTGGTTCAAAAGATGATAATACGATTTTCTATACGGCTTTGTATCATACATTAATCCATCCAAACACTTTAAATGATATTAACGGAGAATATCCAGTAATCAAAAGAAGTAAAATTGCTAAAACCAAAGATACTCGTTATACCGTATTTTCATTGTGGGATACCTACAGAAATGTACATCCGTTAATGTCTTTGGTTTATCCAAAACAGCAATCGGATATGGTAAAGAGTATGTTGGATATGTTTGATGAAAACGGATGGTTACCAAAATGGGAATTGAATTCAACTGAAACTTTTACTATGGTTGGTGATCCTGCAAGTATTGTAATTACAGACACTTACATGAGAGGGATTCGTGATTATGATGTTAGTAAAGCGTACTATGCGATGTTAAAAGGAGCAGATAATACTGAAAATAATCCGCTTCGTCCGGGATTGAAAGATTATATTAAAAAAGGATATTTGACAACCGACAACAAAGGTCCCGTTTCTACGACTCAGGAATACAATATTTCAGATTATGCTATTTCGCTTATGGCCAACGAATTTGGGGACAAAGACAATGTAAAACGTTTTTACAACCGTTCGTTATCGTACAGAAAATTATTCGATAAGAATCTGAATTTACTTCGCCCGAGAACTGCAAACGGAGATTGGTACGAACCTTTTGACCCTTCTTCTGGAGCAAATTTTGAAGAAAATGTTGGTTTTATTGAAGGAAATGCTTGGCAGTATAATTTTATGGTACCGCACGACATTAAAGGTTTAATGAAATTAATGGGCGGCGATAAAGCATTTTCGGCACAATTGCAGAAAATCTTTGATACTAAACAATTTGATATGGCAAATGAGCCAGATATTGCAAATCCGTATTTGTTTAATTATGTGAAAGGCGAAGAGTATAAAGCTCAGGATAATGTAAAAAGATTAGTTCGGGAATATTTCCAAAACAAACCAAAAGGATTGCCAGGAAATGATGATACCGGAACTATGTCAGCATGGTTGGTGTATTCGATGATGGGAATTTACCCAATTTCTCCGGGTGATCCAATTTATACGATTACGGCGCCAATGTTTCATAGAATTACGATCAAATTAGATCCAAGATATTATAAAAAAGAAAGCATTGTAATTGAGAGACAAATCAATAATGATGGAAAAATCAATTCGATTGAACTAAACGGAAAAACACTGAACAGCTTTTTTATTTCGCACGATGATTTTGTGAATGGAACAAAACTTAAAGTGATTCAAAATTAAACACGGACAACTATGTTACAATTAAAAATGAAAAAAACAGCCATTCTTTTTGTAATGGCTGTTGGTTTCTTCAACCAGAGCCATGCCCAGAAAAAGTATCTGTACCAAGATGCAAAAGCGCCTGTTGAAGACAGAGTACAAGATTTGTTAAGCCGTATGACACTTGAAGAAAAAGTACGTCAGATGGATATGTATAGAGGAGATTTTTTTAAAGAAAAAGAAGATTTTGCTAAAGGTAAATCTGCTGAAAAAATCGGGAAGTTAGGAATTGGAGCCATTCATGATATTTATCCGCGTTCAGCGAAAATGATCAACGATCTTCAAACGAATGTAATCAAAGGAAACCGTTGGGGAATTCCAGCTTTGATTATGTGTGAAATGCTTCACGGTTATTTAGACGAAGGAAGTACAGCTTTCCCAATGAACATTGGACTTGGAGCAACTTGGGATACTGCTGTTATCGACAAAGTTGGAAAAGTTATTGCTATGGAAGCCAGAGCGCACGGAGTTCATTTTGGTTTTGGTCCAAATTTAGATTTAGGCCGCGAACCAAGATGGGGAAGAGTTGCTGAAACTTTTGGGGAAGATGCTTTTTTGAATAGTGAAATTGGTTTGGCATTCATCAAAGGATTACAAGGAGACGATTTAAAATCAGATCGTTCTATTATTGCTGAGCCAAAACACTTTGCTGTTCACGGTATTCCGCAAGCGGGAGGAAATTCTTCGCCAATTTTGGTTGGAGAACGTTCAGCGAGAGAAGATCATCTGCCTTCTTTCCAAAAAGCATTTATGAAAGGCGGCGCGTTGGGAACAATGTGTGCTTATTCTGAATTAGACGGAATTCCTTGTGCTGCAAACCACTGGTTATTGACCGATGTTTTAAGAAAAGAATGGGGTTTTAAAGGATTGGTAGTTTCAGATTTAGGAGCTATTAAATACATTCAAACCACTCATAAAGTTTCAGATTCTCCAAAAGAAAGTATTAGAGAAGCCGTTTCTGCAGGTGTTGACATGCAGTTTTATGATTTTTCTAATGAATTCTGGCAAAATACAGTAATTGAATTGGTGAATGAAAAGAAATTGACAATGGAAAATATCGACCGTGCAGCGGGAGCAGTTTTACGTTTGAAATTTTTATTGGGATTATTCGAAAATCCGTATACAGATAAAAATTTAATCAAAGAGCGTTTTCATACCAAAGAAAATCAAGCTGTTGCTTTAGAAGCAGGTCATAAATCTATGGTTTTATTGAAAAATGACAACAATACATTACCATTAAGCAAAAATCTAAAGAATATTGCTGTTATCGGACCAAATGCAAATGCTTCAAGATTGGGAGGTTATGCGCCAAAAAATAGTGTTGGAACAACGGTTTTTGAAGGTGTAAAGCAAATAGTAGGTAAAACTGCAAATGTTGTTTATGAAGAAGGTGTTCCGCTAATCGTAATTGGTCAGGCTATTCCGTCTAAATATTTATTTACTTCAGATGGATCTCAAAACGGACTAAAAGGAGAATATTTCAATAACAGAAATCTTGAAGGAACTCCAGCTTTAACTCGTTTGGACAGCCAATTAGAGTTTGACTGGCCTTGGGCACCAGGTGATGGTGTAAATGTTGATGATTTTTCTATTCGTTGGACAGGTTACATTCAATCAGACAGATCATTTAACGGTTGGTTGGGTTTAAGTTCAGATGACGGAATTAGAATGTGGGTTGACGATCAATTGGTTATCGACAACTGGACTAAAGGTGCTACAAGTATTGTTACTACTCCAAAAAACATCGAAGCTGGGAAGAAATATAAAGTCCGCATTGAAATGTGGGAAGGAGGCTGGGGAGCGAGAGCTCATTTACGCTGGAACATGGAAAAAGTGAACATGCAGCCTGCAATTGATGCAGCTAAAAAAGCAGATGTTGCAATTGTAGTTTTAGGAGAATCTAACGAGTTGGTTGAAGAAAACAGAGACGTTGCAACTTTAGACCTACACGGAATGCAGCAAGAATTGATAGAAGCGATTCAGAAAACAGGAACTCCAGTTGTTTGTGTGTTGTTAAACGGTCGTCCGCTTTCTACAAACTGGATTGCAGATAATATTCCTGCTGTTTTAGAAGGATGGTTCCCAGGAGAATTTGGAGGAAGAGCTGTGGCTGATGTTCTATTTGGAGATTATAATCCAGGTGGAAGATTGCCAATTACAGTTCCAAAATCAGTTGGGCAGTTACCTATATATTACAACCAAAAACCATCTGCGATTCACAGATACGTTAGCGAAAGCGAAAATCCATTATATAGTTTCGGTTACGGATTGAGTTATACGAAGTTTGAATATTCAAATTTGAAAATCAGTGCAAACGAAATTAAGCCAGATGGACAAGTAAAAGTTTCTGTTGATGTGAAAAATGTTGGAAATCTTGACGGCGATGAAGTAGTTCAATTATATGTAAATGATGTTTACAGTTCTGTTACTACTCCAGAAAAAACTTTAAGAGGTTTTAAAAGAGTAAATATCAAAAAAGGAGAAATGAAAAATGTTGAATTTACACTTACTAAAGACGAGCTAGGCCTTTATAACAGGGAGATGAAGTATGTTGTAGAGCCTGGAGACTTCGAAGTTATGGTGGGCGGAAACTCAACAGATCTTATAAAAACTAAATTTAAGGTTTCGAACTAAAAAGTGCTAAATACAGAAGAATTTTAAACGTTTTTTAGTTAAAAAAGTGAATACAATTATAAAAGGCCAAAATCTATTAGATTAATAGATTTTGGCCTTTAAAATAAGGCAGAGTTGGATTACAAATGAAAACGTTTTCTTTCAATTTTGGGGCAAACAATCACCAACACCTTTTGAAAATTGTCATTTGTCGAAATTATGTATTGTTAACAAAATGTATTCTTAAATTTAACATGTTATTAACTCTAAAAAAACAACTAATATGATTAAAAACGTACTAAAATTACTGTTGGTCATTTGCCTTTTCGGGTTCCAAAGCCTACAAGCGCAGACCACAGTAAAAGGAACGATAACAGATGCTTCTAGCGGAATCCCAATTCCTGGAGCAAATATTATTGTTAAAGGAACTAAAACGAGTGCTTCATCAGATTTTGATGGTAAATACAGCATTAGTGTTCCAAATCAATCAGCAGTTTTAGTTTTTACCTATGTGGGATCTGCTACAAAAGAAGTTGCTGTTGGAACTCAAACTACAATTAACGTAGGTTTAGGTGCAGACACACAACAATTAGGAGAAGTGGTAGTTACCGCTCTTGGTATTAAGAGAGAGAAAAAAGCTATTACGTATTCTGCACAAAACGTTTCTGTAGACGAATTATCAGAAGCTAGATCATTAAACGTTGCCAATTCACTTTCTGGTAAAGTTGCAGGTCTTAACTTCTCTACTACATCAAATGGTGTTGGTTCTTCTTCTAGAATTACTTTAAGAGGTAATAGATCTCTTAATGGTAACAACCAGCCTCTTTATGTTGTAGATGGTGTGCCAATTAGTAATGGAACAACGAATACAAATCCTGATATTGATACAGGAGGAACTACTCAGCCAGATGGTATTTCTAACATTAACCCTGAAGATATTGCTTCGATGACAGTTCTTAAAGGACCATCTGCAGCAGCACTTTACGGATCTAGAGCATCAAATGGTGTAATCGTTATTACAACTAAATCTGGTAAAGCTGGAAAAACAACAGTTTCGTTATCATCTAACTTTATGGCATCTTCTGCTTATAACTTGATGAATTTACAAAACCAATACGGTCAAGGTACAAATGGAAATTACGTTTCTAACTCAAGCTCAAGCTGGGGTGCGCCTTTAGACGGACGTCAGGTAGCTGCTTGGCAGTTGGTTCGTAACCCAAATTATTCTGGTCCAGCGACACAAAGTTATTCTCCACAGCCAAACAACGTTATTGATTTCTACAAAACAGGTTATAACTTAGCTAATACATTAACAGTAACTGCTGGTAATGAAAAAGCGCAAGGTTATTTCTCTTACACTAACACACGTGCTGAAGGTATTGTTGGAGGAAATGCAATGGACAGACACAATCTTAACTTAAGATTGACTAGTAAAATTTCTGATAAATTAACTTTAGATGCAAAAACGAACTACATCGTTCAGGATATCGATAATTTATTGAGAACTGGTGAAGAGTCTATCGGAACATCTGCTTACTTATTGCCTCGTAGTATTGCTTACAACGATTACAAAAACTACGAATACATCGATGCTGCAGGACAAAGACAAGTTAATTATTTCCTTGACGAAACTGGAGCTCCTGGTGGAAACCCATTCTGGTCTGCTTTAAGAGATGATTCTCGTTCAGACAAAAGAAACAGATTTATTGGTTTAGCGTCTCTTAAATATGAGTTTACAAAAACTTTAAGTTTACAAGGTAGAGCTGGTTTAGACCAAATGACAAACAAAAACGTAAGAAACAGATATGCAACAAATGCATTTAACAGCAACCTGGGTTCATATAGTGAATCTTACGAAACTGTAAGCGAATTAAACGTTGATGCTTTACTTTCTTACAATGAGAAATTTGGAGATTTTGCTGTTGGACTTAACGCTGGTGCAAATGCATTACAACAAAACAATTCAGCTTTGAATTCTGGTGGTGTCTTAAGTAAAAGAAACTTCTTCGCATTATCTAATGTTCAAACAGTTCAATCTACATCTACTGCATTCCAAAAAAGAATCAATTCAGTTTATGCATTTGGTCAATTAGGATACAGAAATTATTTATTCTTAGATGTAACAGCTAGAAATGACTGGTCTTCTACATTGCCAACAGATTATTTCTACCCATCTTTCGGACTTTCTGCAGTTCTTTCAGATATGTTTACATTACCTGAAGTAATTAGTTTTGCAAAAATTAGAGGTTCTTACGCACAAGTAGGTAACGATACAGATCCTTACCAAACACAACAAAGATTCTCTTACATTGGAGGAAACGGTGGTATGTTGTACGGACAAAGCACAAAAGCAAATCCAAACTTAAAACCAGAGATTTCTTCTTCTACAGAGTTTGGTGTTGATGTTAGATTCTTCAACAACCGTTTAGGTTTAGATTTTACTTACTTCAATACATTAACTGACAATCAAATTTTCTACATCAATACACCTGAGTCTTCTGGATTCTCTAGAGCTATCGTAAATGGTGGAGATATCGAAAATAAAGGTATCGAGTTAACGCTTACTGCAACTCCAATTCAAACAGAAAACTTTACTTGGGATATTACAGCAAACTATGCTTCTTATAAATCAAAAGTAAAATCTATTTATGAAGGAAGAGATGAGTTAGTTCTTGGAGAAGGACGTTTAGTAAGAAGTAAAGTTGTTGTTGGTGGAGAATATGGTGATTTATACATCAAAGGTTTTCAAAGAAATGAAGCTGGACAAGTTATTGTAAACGCTGCAGGTCTTCCTTTAGCAACAAACGGTTTTGATGTTCGTGCAGGTAACTTTAATCCAGATTGGACTGCAGGTTTCAAAAACAACTTCAAATACAAAGATTTCTCTTTAAGCTTCTTAGTTGATTTCAGAATTGGTGGTGAAGTTATTTCATACACTCAAGCTAGACAAGCTGGTTTAGGAGTTAGTGATATTACACTTGCAGGACGTCAAGGTGGTATTATTGTTGATGGTGTTGTTTCTAATGGAAACGGTACTTACTCTCCAAATACTACAAGTATTAATGCTGAACAATACTGGACAGCTATTGGACAAAGAACTCCAGTTGCAGAACCTTTTATCTATGATGCTACAAACATCAGATTAAGAGAGCTTGTCTTTGGTTATTCATTACCAAAACGTATGTTAAATAATTCAGGATTTACAAGTATCGATTTCTCTTTAGTAGGTAGAAACTTATTCTTCTTCTTAAACAAAGCAGAACACTTTGATCCAGAAGCAGGAGCAGGTACAGGTAACTTACAGGGGATAGAATCTTTCAACATTCCTTCAACAAGAGATTACGGAGTTAATGTTAAATTTGGATTTTAATTAAAAAAGGGACATCATGAAATATAGTTTTAAAATAAAAACAATAGGAGTTGCATTAATGGCAGTTTCAATTTTATCAAGTTGTGCAAACGACTTTGAT
>NZ_CAMLIX010000145.1 GCF_946479975.1 uncultured Flavobacterium sp. | reverse complement strand
GCATTCTGATCTTCTCCAGTTCCACCTTTTCTCTGATCTCCAAACTGGATTTCAAAAACAGATTCGCTGTTGTTTTCGTTGGTATCTGTAAAATTGTCTCTGTAGTTAGACACCAAGCTATACTTCGCTCCTGCTCCGGTAATTAAATATTCTAAAGCCGTTTTAGCTTCAGCCCATTTACGTTGCTGCATGTAGGTTTTGGCAAGAAAAGCTTTTGCGGCACCTTTATCAGGTCTACCCAATTGATCTGTTCCCCAGCTTCCTGGCAAATCTTCAAAAGCTTCATTTAAATCTTTTTCAACCTGAGCCCAAATTTCTGCTACCTTTTTCTGCTGTGGCAAGTCTGCTGGTGTAGACGGATCTAAAACCAACGGAATATCTTCCCAGATTACAGCTGCATAATAGTAATGTAATGCTCTAAAAAACTTTGCCTGAGCAATAATTTTCTTTTTATCATCTTCATTTTGAAAAGTGATATTTGGAACATTTGCCAAAACCTGATTACATCTAAAGATCGCTTTGTAAGTATCTCTCCATGTTACGGCATTTCCTTCCCAAAAATTATAATTGATATAATTGAATCTCGTCCAATCTGCCAATTCCGTCCATGGACTTACACTATATCCTTCATCAGAAGTTAGGTCTAAACGAAAATACATCCATCTTGCCCAAAGACCGTCTTTGTAAAACATGGCATAAATTGAGTTTACACCCGCTTGAGCATCCGTTTCAGTTTTCCAATATTGATCTGTAGTAATATCATTAGGGCTATTCAGGTCTAATTCGTTTTCACACGCTGTAAAAACAAGACCTAGAAAAGCTGCGGTTATTATTATTATTTTTTTCATTATGCTATTTTTTTAAATTAAAAGCCAAACTCAACACCTAAAGAATACGTTTTAAGATTCGGGAAAGCACCATTGTCAACGCCTCTTTCAAAAATATTACCATTTGTAAACTCAGGATCTAAACCTTTGTATTTTGTAATAGTGATAATATTTTGTGCAGACAATGTTAATCTTGCTCTAGAAATACCAGATTTTTCTAAAACACTTTTAGGAATGTTATAACCAAACCCAACGTATTTCAATCTGATAAAATCTCCATTTTCTAAGAAACGATCACTATCTCCTCTAGAATTTAAAGTAGAACCTTTTGTAATTCTAGGAAAATCTGTATTTGGATTTTCTGGAGTCCAAGGCTTAACACCTGCTCTGTAATTACTATTGTCATCAAAACGATCTACAACACTTCTAAATCCGTTGTAAACAGTAGCACCGTGCGAACCGATCCAGTTCATAGAAAAATCAAAACCTTTGTATTCTGCTCCGGCATTTAAACCCATTTCAAATTCTGGCCATGGACTTCCGGTAATCGTTTTATCTGTGCTTGAAATTTGTCCGTCGCCGTTAATGTCTTTAAAACGAATATCTCCGGGAACAGCACCTGGCATAATTACTTTTCCTTCAGCATTTTTGTAGTTGTCAATTTCTTGTTGATTTTGGAACAATCCGTCAGTTTGTAAAACATACCACATCCCTACTGGTAAACCAGCTCTTGTAATTGTATTTCCTGAAATATTTTCATTTTGTCCATTACCTAACGAAACCAGTTTATTGTTGATTTTTGTAAAGTTTACAGAGGCATTAAAAGAGAAATCATTGATTTTTTTACTGTAAGCCAATTCCAATTCAAAACCTTTGTTTTCAACAGTTGCAGCGTTAGAAATCGGGTTTCCACCATCATTTCCTGTCGTTAATAAGATTGGGAAACCAAATAATACATCTTCTGTACGGGCAATAAAATAATCTGCTGTAAGACGTAAATCATTATTTAAAACTCCTAAATCTAAACCAAAGTTGGTTTGTTTTAATTTCTCCCAACGCAACTGGGCGTTTGATAATTTGACCTGTGTTGCAGAAGGATATAAAGTTTGATCTTTACCTAAAACAATTTGTCCAAAATTATTCACGAAGCTTTTGTACTCGTAGTTTCCAATGTTTCCAGAACCTAGTTCTCCGTAACTCGCTCTTAATTTTAAATCTTTAATGAATTCTGATTTGAAGAAAGATTCGTTGCTAACTCTCCATCCAGCAGAAACAGAAGGGAAATTACCCCATTTGTTTTCATCACTGAATCTTGATGATCCATCACGTCTTAAAACAGCATTCAATAAATAACGATTGTCATAATTGTATTCAATTCTTCCTAGATAAGATGCAAGTGCAGCTTCATTAATAAAACCTCCAACTACAGGAGAATTTCCTTGATTTAAAACATCATAATATTGTCCTGTTCCAGAGTTTATTGGAAGATTTCTTTTCTGACCATAAATTTGGTCGTATTTGTCTTTTTGAAAAGTCTGACCAACTAAAACCGTAATGTCATGTTTTCCAAATTCTTTCTTGAAAGTCAATGTATTCTCAAACAACATAGTTTCAGATCTTCCTTTATTTTGATCTGTATACGAAGGATCAATTGGCTGATTTAAAGACCAGTTCCCAACTTTTCTCAAGAATTTATAGGAGTCAAAACTAGTTTCGTATCCAAAATTGAAACGGTATTTCAACCATGGAGCAAATTTTAATTCTGACCAGATATTTCCTCTAATTCTAAAATTCTGATTAATCGTATTAGCAAAATCGGAAATAGCTAACGGATTGGTACCAAATGTATCTGCAACTCCTTGTTTTCCATATCCATATCCTCCAGGATTTCCGGCATCGTAAAGCGGAATTGTCGGCGTCATTCTGTACACATCAATAATTGGATTTCCAGCCATTTCATCTGTTTTGGAATTACTGATCGCTAAATTTTCTCCAATACTAAAAATTCCTTTAGTTCCGCTTGAATTTACACGAAATGAAATTCTGTCAAAATCAGTTCCGACAACCGTTCCTTCATTTCCAAAATAATTCCCAGACATAAAGAAAGACGAGTTATCACTTCCTCCAGAAAAACTGGCATTGTAATCCTGCATTATTCCCGTTTTAAAAGTAGCATCCTGCCAATCTGTATTGACAGCCATATTTAAATTTTGTCTTGTAAATCCGGCGTTGTCATACGCCATATTATTCAATCTGGCAAAATCTTCAGTTCCCATTAAATCATAACGTGGAATAGTTGTAATACTACTTTTTGCAGAAACTTCAACTTTTAATGGTCCTTTTTTACCTTTTTTGGTGGTAATGATAATCACACCATTCGCAGCGCGGGATCCGTAGATTGCTGCGGCAGAAGCATCTTTTAAAACCTGAATCGATTCGATGTCATTTGGGTTAAAATCTCTGTTTCCAGAAGTTACCAATCCATCAATTACATATAATGGATTTGTATTTTGAAGATTTTTAAGTCCACGAATCTCTACATTCGCTTCTTGTCCTGGGCGTCCGCCTCCGCGAACTTTAACTCCAGTAACTAAACCTTGCAATCCGTCGGCAACTGTAGTAACCTGACGTTTCTGGATTTCTTCAGCTTTTACTAAAGAAACCGCTCCTGTAAGGTCTTTCTTTTGTTGCGTTCCGTAACCTACAACGACTATCTCGTTTAGTTTCATTGCATCTTCCTGCAAAGTAACATTGATAGAAGTTTGATTGTTAATGGCAACTTCTGCTGACTTAAAGCCTTGTGAGCTAAAAACCAAGGTCTGATTTCCGGCTGCAGAAATTTTATAGCTTCCGTCAAAATCTGTAGCAGCGCCATTGTTTGTACCTTTAATTAAAACATTCGCAAAGGGAATTGCTTCTCCTGTTGCACCTGTGACTTTTCCCGTTATGGTTATTTGTTGGGCAAAAGCCGGCTGCAGTAATAAACTAAAGAAAACTAAGAGGTAATATCTCTTCGTTAAAAAGTGAGTGAGCTTTGTTTTCATTGAATTTTGCATTTTAGATAGTTTTTTCTTTTGTGGTTTGGTTTACTAAATAGTCAATTCTAATCGTCCGGAATGGGAACAAAAAGAAAAATCATACTTTCTTGTACAAATAAATTGTTCATTTTGGTTCAAAATTATTAATGGTTGGTTTTTTCAATCATAATTTTATTGATAGCATATTTTTAACCTTAAAAAATTATCAATATCATTTTTGAAAATTCAAAGTAGGCGCTTTTTATTCAAAATAAAATGCTTCATTTGTGTCAATATCTCTTTCAAATGATTCAAATTGCATAAAAATGGTCAGTAAAAGAGTGCCTTGCAACATTTTGTAGAACATTGACACGATTTGATTAAATCTGTGTTTTATCATAAAAAAGACAACTATGCGTAAATTCTTGCTTTTTATATTGTTTATCATTTTTTCAATAAGTTCTTCGTACGCACAAGAATATTATTTTAAACATTTTCAGGTTGAAGAAGGACTTTCTAACAATACCGTTTTGACCTCAATACAAGATAATGATGGCTTTATGTGGTTTGGAACCAAAGATGGTTTAAACCGTTTTGATGGATATCGTTTTAAAACTTATAGAAGTAATGGCGACCCGATTCATAGTTTAGGAAGCAATTATATTCAGTCCATGCATGAATATGATGGTACCATTTGGGTAGGAACAGACAAAGGGTTGTATCATTACGATAAAAAGCTAGATCATTTCACGGTTTTCAATGAAGCCATCAGCGATCGTATCAATGACATCAATCACGACCGAAAAGGCAACATTTGGTTTCTTTCTGGCAACATATTGTATAAGTATGCACCAAAAAAGAAACAAACAACCACATTTAATACTAATAAATACTTCCCTACAACATCTATTGCGCCCGATACAAATGGTGAGATCTGGGCTTCGTCCTACAATAAAATCTATCATTATTCTGAAGAAAATCTATCTTTTGAGAATTTTCCTTTAAATCCGCCTATTAATAAAGTCAACTTCAGAATCACAATCATTTTTGTAATTGATAAAGAAAATATCGCAATTGGAACTCAGGACCACGGAATTCTGATTTATAATCGAAAAACTAAAACCACCAGCGAATTAAAATTTGATGTAAAAGAACCGGTTTTTGTGCGCCAATTCAAAAAAAGAGGAGACGATGAACTTTGGATTGCATGCGAATCTGGCGTATATGTTTACAATTTGAAAACCAAAACGGCTGTAAACCTTACCAAGAATTACAACGATCCTTATGCAATTTCAGATAATGCCTCCTACTCGATTACAATTGATAAAGAAGATGGTATATGGATTGGAACGTATTTTGGCGGCATCAATTATCATCAAAAACAATATACGCAGTTTAAGAAATATTTTCCGCAGAAAGGTCAAAATTCTATTAGCGGAAGTGCTGTAAGGGAAATTCATAAAGATGAGAAAGGCGATTTATGGATTGGAACAGAAGATGCAGGACTAAATCGTTTTGATCCGAAAACAAAGAAATTTACTTCTTATCCAGTTTCTTATTATAATATACATGCTTTATTACCCAGAAAAGATAAAATCTGGGTCGGAACTTTCGAACACGGTCTGGATGTTTTAGACCGAAATTCTGGCGCTCTGATTAAACATTATAGTGCGAACGACCAAAAAAGCGGTTTGCAGAGTAATTTTATTTTCTCTTTCGCTGAAATGAAAAACAAAGACCTGATTGTCGTTACTACAAGAGGATTATATCGTTTTAATGAACCGACAGATAACTTTGAAATATTAAAATTCTTTCCGGAAACGTATCATTATACCAATTTTAGAGAAGACAGCGACGGAAATCTCTGGGCAGGAAGTTACCGCGACGGTTTGTTGTTCTATAATCCAAAAACAAAGAAAAAAGAGGTTTTTATTTATGATTATAAAAATCCGAAAAGCATTAGCAACAATACAATCAATACCATTTTTGAAGATAGCGCCAACAATTTGTGGATTGCTACAGAAAATGGTTTAAATCTCGTTGATCGAAACACACATACCTTTAAAAAATTTACTACAAAAGACGGAATGCCAAGTAATGTTATCTATTCGATTTTAGAAGATGACGCCAAAAATCTGTGGCTAACAACGTCTAAAGGTTTGGTACGATTTGGATCTGATCATAAAACCATCAAGATTTTTACGACTGCAAATGGTTTATTGAGCGATCAGTTCAATTATAATTCTGCTTTTAAAGATGTTAATGGCGATATGTATTTTGGAAATCTGAACGGAATGATCAGTTTTAATCCGAAACATTTCAGTAAAAATAAATACACGCCTTTTATTTATATTACTAATCTTCAGATAAATAATAAGGATATTGAAGTAAATAGCCCCGAATCGCCAATCGAACAATCTATTTCTTTTCTTGATGAATTGGAACTGAACAACAGCCAATCTTCTTTTAATCTAGAATTTGCATCGTTAAATTTTACAGCTCCTGAACTGACAGAATATTGGTATCAACTCGAAAATGTAAATAACGATTGGGTTTATTTAGGCAGGAACAACAAAGTTTTCTTTACCGAATTGGCACCTGGAGATTATGTTTTTAAAGTAAAATCGCTAAACAGCTTTGGAGTTTGGAGTAAGGAAGTAAAACTTAAAATTCGAATTCTTCCTCCATTTTATGCGAGTACTTATGCCTATTTGCTCTATATCTTATTGATTTGCACTGGTTTTTATTATATCATTCGTTATTCTCAAAATCTTACTCAGATCAAGAACAATCGTAAAATAAAGCATTTAAACGATGAAAAAGAGAAAGAAATCTATCAGGCAAAAATTGACTTTTTTACAAATGTAGCGCACGAAATCAGAACGCCTCTGACTTTGATTAAAGGTCCGTTGGAAAAGCTTTTAGGTTTGAATCACGAATTGGAAGAAGTGCCGCAGCATCTTTCGATTATGAAGAAAAATACTTCTCGTTTATTGAAATTGGTGAATGAATTACTGGATTTTAGAAAATCTGAAATCGGCGGATTGAAATTGACTTTTGTCGAAGCGAATATTTCTTCGATGGTTCGAAATTTCCATTTGAGATTCAGTCAGTTAATTGAAGAACGTGAACTTGAATTTGAATTAGAATTAGGCGAAAAAGATATTCATGCCTTTGTTGATAAAGAAGCATTCAAAAAGATTTTGAGTAATTTGATCAACAATGCCATTAAATATTCTAATAAAAAGGTTTTCATTTCTCTATTTAGAGACGAAAAGAAACTGACTTTAATTGTAAAAAATGACGGAAAAGTGATTCCAATTCACTTAAAAAACAAAATTTTCGAACCCTTTTTTAGAGTTGATGATAATAGTATTGCTTCAGGAACAGGAATTGGACTTTCGCTGGCACATTCGCTGGCGCAACTGCATAACGGAAGTTTAGAATTAGTTGGAGATTCAAATTATAATATTTTTGAATTAGTTGTTCCATTGCATCAGGCGGAGGAATTTATGTTTTACAACGATTCTGAGAAAGAACAAACGGAAACTGAAATACCAAAAGAACCCGTTGAAATTAAAAATGAAAAACCACAGATTTTAGTCGTTGAAGACAATGAAGATCTTTTAAATTTCATTACAACAGAATTAGCATCAACTTACGCCATTTTAAAAGCAGAAAACGGCGAAGAGGCTTTGAAAATTATTCATAATCAAAATATTCAACTCGTAATTTCAGACGTTACCATGCCAATTATGGACGGAATTACGATGTGTAAAAAAATCAAAACCAATCTAGAAACAAGTCATATTCCGGTCATTTTATTGACGGCTAAAAACTCTCTAAAATCACAAATTGACGGATTAGAAGTTGGTGCAGATGCATATGTTGCAAAACCTTTTTCTATGGATTATTTAAAAGTCCAAGCCCACAATCTGATTGAAAACCGAAGACAAATCATGAATTATTATGCGAGTTCGCCACTTTCGCACATTAAAAGTATTGCACACAATAAAACAGACGAAAAATTCCTGAAAAAACTCGACGATGAAATTCTGAAAAACATTACAGATCAGGATTTAAGCGTAGAATCGCTTGCCGAAATCATGAACATGAGCCGTTCGACCTTATACAGAAAAATCAAAGACATTACCAATCTGAGTCCGAACGAATTGATCAATATCGTGCGTCTAAAAAGAGCAGCCGAATTGTTATTAAATGAAAATTTTAAAATGTACGAAGTCGCAGAAATGGTCGGCTATAAATCGCAAACGAGTTTTGGTAGAAATTTCCAAAAACACTTTAATATGTCACCGACTGATTATATTCAGGCTAATAGATAACTTTATTAAATTCCAAATTTTTAAATTCCAAATTCCAAAACTTTGTGTAAAAATTCCAAATATTGCAGAGATTTTCAGCCTAATTGAAAATCTCTGTGATCTTTAAAATAAAATGCAACTCAAAAAACTTTGCGTTTCTCTGCGAAAACACTTTGCGAACTTTGCGATAAAAACTACTTAATTCCAAGCAAATAATAGAGTTCTTCTTTTTTATTTAATGCTGCAGAAATGGTTTTTCCGTCAATCAATTCAACAACATTTCCATTCAAGCTTCTGACGGCTTCGAGATTTAGGATAAAAGAACGCTGAACGCGGAAGAACATTGGGAGTTTTAGCACTTCTTCCATAGATTTTAAAGTTCCTAAAGTGGTATACGAAGCGCCATTAATAACAAATTTCAAATAATCTCCCTGCGCCTCTACGTAAAGAATTTCATTCAACATAATCTTAATCAATTTCCCTTCAGATTTAATAAAAATACGATCTGAATTGATTTGATGAACAGAAGTTGTTTTCTTTAGCAAAAGATATTCTTTGGCACGATTTACCGCTTTTAGAAAACGATCAAAACGAACTGGTTTTAAGAGATAATCTGACGCACCAGTTTCAAATCCTTCTAGAGCAAAATTCCTGTGCGCCGTTATGAAAATAATTACCGGAGCATTTGTCAAAGATTGCGCCAATTCTAAACCGTTAAATTTTGGCATTTCAATATCACTGAAAACAATATCAATCTCATTTTCTTGTAAATAAACCAATGCCTTTGCAGCTTCTCCAAAAGAAGCTTTCAACTCCAAAAATGGAATTTCGGCAATAAAAGATTCGATAATATCTCTCGCAATTGGTTCGTCGTCAACGACAATGCATTTCAATTTTTCCATTATTTTCTTAATACTATTTTTAGATCGACTTTAAACGAATTTTCAAGTCTTTTGATTTCTAATTCATACTGGTTCGGATACAGCAATTCCAAACGTTTTCGGGCATTCTCTACTCCTATTCCGCCAAAATTGGAATCATTTAATGCTTCTTCAAAATCGTTTTCTAAACAGAACCAAAAAGTATTATTTTCGATTTTTATGTTCAGATTTATAAAAGCTTTTTTGCTTTTCAAACCATATTTAAACGCGTTTTCTATGAAAGTAAAAGTCAGAAGTGGCGCAACAAAAAGTCCGGCAGTTTGTCCCTCAATATTAATTTTAATATCCGTTTCATCTGCATAACGCATTTGCTCTAAAGCGATATAATTTTTAATGAAATCCAATTCTTTTTCCAAACGAACAATTTCGGTATTCGATTCATAGAGCGTATAACTCATAATATCAGAAAGATTCAGGATTATTTCTGGAGCCAAATTGTCTTTTCTAACGGTTAATCCGTAGAGATTATTCAAAGTATTAAACAAAAAATGCGGATTTAATTGTGCTTTAAGGAAGTCCTTTTCTATTTGAATATTCTGGATTTCTAAAGCTGTTTTTTCTCTTTCAATCTGAAACTTTTTATTATATAATTTCGTGATTTCTACCAGAATTTTAGCAAAGCAAAAAGGCGAAAGCAACGAAATAATAATGATCGTCTGCGAAACCATTCTTTTTGGTGAAATAGCTTCAAAAAAAGTATGCTGCGCACTCATTTTAATGACGCCTTTTAATTCTCCAAAAGTAATTTCAAGACCTAAAGCATAATAAATCAATGAAATGAAATACGTTGAAGCCATCCAAACGAAAATCGAAACTGGAAAAAGTGATACTAAAAGTGCTATCATCTTGGTTTTACTTCCTGAGAATATTTTTGGAAGCAAAAGATAAAAAAGCAGATAAAACACAATCATGTTTACCAATGCCATTCTTATGGTGAGCAAAACAGCATCAAAATATAGTAGTTTATAGCCAATTACATAGCTCAAAAACAGCAAAATAGAGAATCCAAGCCACATGAAAATATGCAGTAAAAATCGATTTCTTTTGGTAAAAAAATCATCCAAGTTTGAAGATGCAGTTTGATCTAAAAAATTTTCTGAGGTCGATGTGGTATTTGGCATGTAATATAAGGGTAAAAGCAGTTTCAAATATAACTTTAATTTGGCAGGTTTTATAAAATTCTAATGACTGCATTGATCAAATTAATGGTATTGTGCCCTAAAATAGAATAAATTAGATTTCCCGAAAAGATTCGTAGCATTCCAACACTAAATGATGATATTACGGTTAGATAAACTATGGTAACGATATCAAATTTTAAATGAAAATCCTGATCTAAAACAGCGCCGTGACAAACTCCAAATAAAACGGTTACGATTACAAATGCCCAGCCAAAAGTTACACCACGGTAATTCCATTTTGGAGCGAAAGCTTTGTCTAAAAGCCATAATGAGATTCCTCTTATAAGAATTTCTTCTGTTAAACCGGGCATGGTTGCTTGAAAAATAAAAGTTTCTAAATCGAATGCAGCTCCTTTTGGAAATAAGATTAGTTTGAAAATAATATCAAACAAAGTAAATCCGAAGAAAACCAGCAATCCGAATTTTAATTGTTTTCTGGAATTGGTTTTAGAGGTAAATCCGATTTTGATTCTTTCTTCTTTTGAAACTGAAAAAATGATTATGAGACCTAAAATTAAACTCAGGAATTTCCCTGCCCAATTGAACTTTAATTCCAAAAAATCGAGATCAATCAATTGTTTTCCTGCTGCCTGCAATAACATATCTGCAAGAAAATAGACAATGAAAAATCCTAAATATTTTAAATTTGATTTTTCTGATTTGAAATAAGCGATAATAATAAGCGGCGAGATTAATAAGATCCAAAGAAGTGGAGTTAATAGTGACATAATTTTGATTTTAAGGTTTAATTTTAATCAAAAGTATGGGTGCCGTTTATGTTTTTCAAGTTGATTCGGTAGAACACTGGTTTTTATCCTTGAAAATATGATTTTATCGGTTAATGTGTTTTTTTTATTACGCGGAGTCCGCGGAGTTTATTCGCAGAGAAAAAGAGTTTTTGTTTTACATTTTATTTAGAGGTCTCTGAGACTTTAACTTTGCGTTTAAATGCAACTTGAAACTTAAAAAAAAAGCTCTAAATCGAAATTTAGAGCTTTTGTAATTTATAAAGTGACTTCAAATTAGTCCCATTGATTGGTTGTCGAAGCGGCATATTTTCCTGCTCCAGTAAAGAATAAGGCAACTGCGCTTAAAAGATAGAGCATTAATAATTCGTTAGCATAACCTCCGTGTTCGCTGATGGAAAAAATATCCTGAGCATGGGCTGTTCCAATTGCTACGACACAAGTTCCGGCTAAAAGAACCGCTGCAATTCTTGTTCTGAATCCGATTAGAATTAAAATTGGAGCTAAAACTTCGCCAAGGTAAACTGCATATCCGAGAGCGCCCATCATATCTGTAAGGAACGAAATTCCGTGCAGCAGTTTAGAAACACCGTGAAAAAGCATCAATCCACCGGCGCTGATGCGCAATATTAACAATCCGAGGTCTGTGTTTTTTGAAATCATAGAAATTTGGTTAGGTATAAAATTTGGTTTTAATCAAACTAAAATACACAAATTTTGGCATTCAAAAAATATATCTTCAAATTGTTCTCAACGAATCAAAAAGCAGAATGTCAAATCTTAGATTTTAATCGCAATCTTTCCAATGGTTCTCCCCGATTCAAGAAGTTCGTGTGCTTTCTTTAGATTATCAGCCGTGAGTCCGTTTAAGGTTGTATTTAGAGTCGTTTTCAAAACACCTTCATCCAACAAATCAGCGACTTTGTTTAAAATATGGTGCTGCTCGATCATATCTTCGGTTTGATACATAGATCGTGTGTACATCAATTCCCAAGAAAAAGAAACACTTTTGCTTTTCAATTTATTCAAAACAACAGGTTCGCTGCTTCCTGTGATTGACGCAATATGTCCTTGTGGTTTTATCAATTCGACCATAATATCCCAATATGCATTCGTGTCAACGAAATCTAAAATAAAGTCAACATGCTCAAAACCTGCTTCTTTAACTGAAGCTACCAAATCTTTGTGATCCACTACAAAATCGGCGCCTTGTTGTTTACACCATTCAATAGTTTCAGGGCGAGAAGCAGTTGCAATAACCGTTAAACCTGCAATTTTCTTAGCTAATTGAATCGCAATCGAACCTACTCCGCCGGCGCCTCCAATGATTAAAATTGATTTCCCTTTGTCTTTTTCAGCGCTTATTCTAATTCTGTCAAAAAGAATTTCCCAAGCTGTTAAAGCAGTTAACGGAATTACAGCCGCTTCTTCAATGCTTAATGATTTTGGTTTTCTGCCAACAATTCTTTCATCAACAATTTGATATTCGGCGTTACTTCCTTGTTTTGTAAGATCTCCAGCGTAATACACTAAATCGCCAACTTCAAACAAAGTCACTTTTTCGCCAACTGCCTGTACAATTCCGACAGCGTCCCAGCCAATTATTTTTGGCGTTTCTAATACGGTGTCTTGCGCTCCGCTCTGACGAATTTTAAAATCAACCGGATTTACCGAAATCGCGTCAATTTTAACTAATAAATCTTGTGGTCCAGGTACTGGTTTTACGGTTTCAAATTCGATAAAACTTTCTGGGTTTTCTATGGGTAATGATGTTTTAAATCCTATTGCTTTCATTTTCTTTTAATATTTAATTAAAATTATACTACAAAGATAAGCTGCGTTTGAATTTCATAATTGGTATATATTGAGTGTATATTTGTAAATATTCGGCATTTTTTTGTTTCACGCAGATTTTGCAGATTTGAGTAGATTTAAAAAAATCTATTAATAAAACGTGAAAAAATTTAAACACATAGAAACATAGATTTCTGGAACTTTAAAAGAGTTGATAGAAAAACTAGTTTTTTCACATAGCTTTGAACATAACCTAAAGTTTTAACTTTGGGAACGCAAAGATTTTCTCTCGCAGATTTTGCAGATTAGAACAGTTTAAAAAAATCTCTTTATAAAACGTGAAAAAAATTAAACACATAGAAACATAGATTTTTATAACTTTAAAAGAGTTGATAGAAAAACTAGTTTTTACACATAGCTTATTTTGGAAAATTGCTATCGGGAACTTTAACAAAAGTTATTTCCTCATCAAGTTTGTATCCAGAGGAACGAGGGATCTTCGCGAGTAACTCTACAAAGATTAGCACTTTTCTAAACGGAGCTACTTGCGAAGATCCTTCCTTCGTCAGGATGACAAGATTGTGTTTATTATTTGTCGACAAAGATT
>NZ_CAMLIX010000144.1 GCF_946479975.1 uncultured Flavobacterium sp. | reverse complement strand
GCTTGTTGTTCAATTTTTTTGCCTTTCAAAACTGAATTTAAACTGTAAAAGTCAAGTGCAAATTTGATTAAGAATGCTGCGAATCCCAGACCATAAACAGCAATTAAAACCAAATCCCAATTTATTTCTATGCTTTTTTCTTCAACAACTTCATTGGGTGTGTACTGAGGTTGATACGAAACAACATTATTAGAATAATTTGGTGTAGCTTCTCTGAAATCATTTACAATTATAGTAGATGAAGCTGGTATTGGCGTTGACTTAACCAAAATAACTTTCGTATACACTACAAATGGTAAAACTACTGAGGTAATTAGTCCCGCAATTAAAAACCATCTACTGCTATTGAAAAATGTTTCTTTGCGCAGCAATAAAATGTAAGCAAAATAAAACATTGCTAACAATCCGCTTGACTTTAGGATAAAAATGAAAAGTGCTTCCATAGTACTGATTATTTACTTTCTTTTGGATTTTCGATCATATTTAGAATTTCGCGTAATTCGGCTGCAGAAATTTTTTCTTCTTTGGCAAAAAACGATACCATACTTTTATAAGAGCTATTAAAATAATTATCTATCGCTGTACTCATAAATCCTTTTCGATAATCTTCTATACTGACAATTGGATAATATTGATGTGTGTTTCCAAATGCATTGTGAGCGACATAACCTTTCTCTTCCAGATTTCGAACAATGGTTGATAAAGTATTGTAATGTGGCTGATCTTCTAAAATCTCTGCTTGAATTTCTTTTACAAAAGCTTTTTTCAGCTTCCATAAAATATGCATGATTTCTTCTTCTTTATTGGTTAGTTTTTGCATTTTAATGTTTACAGTTTAAAAACATTTATTTTTTACTTTCAATTTCAATAACTCCGTTTCCACCTTTATCGCCGTATTTAGTAACTGCTTCAACTCCTTTAAATATACTCATAGATTCGATATGATCTGATTTAATGCTATTTACATCAAAATTTGAAGGCATTTCTTCGCCATCAACAATAACAAGAGGAGATCCAAATTGACCATTTTTAGAAGAATTTGAAACGATAATATTCGTTTTTCCTTGGGCGGTAGTCACTTTAGTGTTTGTTTTGTCGTCTGTACTTATAGTTACAACAGTGCTGGTAGTTGTGTTAGTATTACCGTTAGTATTACTATTAGTTTTTGTACTAGTAGAAGAATTAGTGTTGACATTGATTTCTGGTTTAGCCTGTAATTTATTACTTACTTTGATTTTTGGTTCTTTTGTGCTGGAGTTATTTACGGTTTGAATTCCAATTTTTGTATCACCGTTTTTATAGGTAATAATTAGAACTCCAAATTCGTTTATTACCTTATCTGAGGTTTGTACAGATGTTGCACGCTGCGCACCTTTCTTAAGATTAACAACAATCGAAATTAATTGGTTAGAAGCGTTTCTTTTAACATCAGAAGTTTCGAAATTTACATTGTGATTTTTTTTCAGATTCTCCTTGATTTCATTTAATTCTGAATTTGTAGAATTCTTGTGGATTTTGTAAACATCCACAGATTTAATGTTTGAATCATTTTCTGCCACAACTTTTGTTTTTTCTTTTGCAATTACTTCAACTTGAAATAATAAAACAAAAGCTGCCAGCGCCGGAATTACAACATAGTACTTCCAGGAATTCCTCTTTTTTGATTGATTTTTGTTTAACATGACAATTCGTTTTTTGATTAATGATTGATAAAAATGATTGGTGATTGCAACACAATTTTCGTGCGTCGTTATTTTTAAAAGCGTGTATTGATAGGCTTTTTTGTCTAAAAGTTTTTTAGCAGCTTCACTGTCAGCAATAAATTCTAGGTTTTGCATTATTGCTTTTTTATAAAGCCAAACAATAGGATTAAACCAGAAAATAACACTGAATACTCTAGAAATCAAAACATCTACCGTATGATTTTGATCGCTGTGTACTTTTTCATGCTCAATAATGTTCTCTAATTCTGAAGCCGTATACATTGATGAGTTGTACACGATATATTCAAAATAAGAGAATGGCGCAATGTTTTCTTTAACATCAATAAATTTAAAGTCGGCCTGCTGTTTTACTTTTTTCCCTTTTATGATTGTTTTTAGACTATAAAAATCGATTCCTAATTTTATGATGAAAATTAAAAAGCCAATTGCGTAAAGACCTAGGATTGCATTGATATAATCAAAATTTGCCGTTTCGTTTTGAGGAAGATTAGCTATTTGACTCTGAATATCTGTGTTTAAATTAGGAACAGCATCAATCCATACAATCTTAGTGTAATTAATTAAAGGTAAAATTGCCGAAACAATCAAACCAGATAATAAAAACCATCTGTTGCTGTTAAAAAATGTTTCTTTGCGCAGCAATAAAATGTAAGCGCAATAAAACATTAGCATTAAACCGCTTGATTTTAAGATATAAATGAAAAGTGCTTCCATAACAAATTATTTTTCTTCGTCCTTATTTTCGATCATTGATAAAATTTCACGCAGTTCGTCTGCAGAAATTTTTTCTTCTTTAGCAAAAAACGAAACCATACTTTTATAAGAACTATTAAAGTAATTATCGATTGCTGTTTTCATAAATCCTTTTCTGTAATCTTCGATTTTTACAACTGGAAAATACTGATGTGTATTTCCAAAAGCATTGTGTCCTACATATCCTTTTTCTTCCAAATTACGAACAATAGTAGATAATGTATTGTAATGCGGTTGATCTTCAGTAATTTCTGCTTGAATTTCTTTCACAAAAGCTTTTTTAAGCTTCCATAAAATCATCATAATTTCTTCTTCTTTGTTGGTTAACTTCTGCATCTTCTCTAATTTTAATTCAAACCTACAACTATTTTTTTAGTTACGCAACTATAAAAATAGTTATTTAACTAAAAATTACGTTTGAATTGATTTTAAAGCATAAAAAAGCCATTCAAATTTAATGGTAATAAATTGAATGATAATGATTTAAGAAGTTAAATTTTTTCTAGGAAGGTTTTTCGGTTACCAAAGCATTTTTAATCCAGATACAACATCCAGTTGCAATAACACCAATGCACGCCATAAACAGCCAATTAATTTGGTAGCCTAAACGAGTAATAATTTCAAAGCCGACTTTGGAACTAATAATATGAGCCAAACTAAAACTCATAGTATATAATGCCATATAACGGCCTTCTTGTCCGCGTGGTGCTCTGCTTAACGCGAAAGCATTCGAAAATGGAAACGTCAATACTTCTCCGATAGAAATACAAACCATACTGACTACCAGAATTCCTGCCCAGAAATTAATAAGAAGTAAAAAGAAACTCAAGGCCATTATAAAAGATCCTATAATGATAATTCTAATTTTTGGGTAAGCTTTTCTTTCTAAAAACCCAACTGTTGGCATTTCGAGAGAGAAAATCAAAAGTCCGTTGAGCGTCATCAAAAGACCAGTTTGCAATTCGCTTAAGCCAAATTTTTCATTATGATATAAAGGAAGAGTGGTAAATAACTGAAAGAAAATCATTGCCGTGATAAAACTTACAAACAAGAAAACCCAGAATATTTTATCATGAAAAACCGATTTTACATCGCTGGCACTTTCTGTTTTATCGCCGTGTTCAGCTTTTTTCTTTTCTTTTACCAATAAAGCAAAAATGGAAATAGAAATAATACATGAAGCTCCATCAACCCAAAAAAGGCCGGAATATCCCATTCCCATAATAATTAATCCTCCCAATGCAGGTCCGGCGGCGAAACCTAAGTTTACTGCAAGACGTACCAATGTTAGCGCACGGGTTCTGTTTTCTGGTTTTGCATAAGCTCCTAAAGACACAAACATTGCCGGTCGAAACATATCTGCAATGGTCATTAAACAAAACATAGCCACACACAATGCCCAAAATGTAGTAATATATTGAACAAAAAATAAGGAAACCCCACTAGTAAACAAGCTGAAAATCATGATTTTGTAAAAGCCTATTTTATCTGAAAGTTTACCTCCAAGCCAAGAACCGAGCATAGAGCCAAAACCAAACGCAACCATAATCCATCCGACTTGATTGTAGGAGAAATGAAGATCTTCTTTAAGGTATTTTGACAAAAACGGAAGCACCATGGTTCCGGCGCGGTTGATAAATGTTACGACAGCCAGAATCCAAATTTCTCTTGTAAATCCTCTAAAGTTGTTGATGTAATGGGTAAAAGCGGTTTTAAGCATTTTGTGTGATCGATTATCGTCACAAAGTTAGGAAACTTTGTCTGGTTAAGTGGTTGTTGTTTTGTTACTTTTGAACTATTTTTGCATAAAATTTCTAAAAATGAAAACTGTAAGCGCCTTACTTTTATTGTTGCTTTTCAATTTTGCTGCTGCACAAAAAAAGTTTAGTAAAGTTGATGCTCAAAACTTCCAAAAGAAAATCAACACTGAATTTGCTGACGCTAAGACAAGTCCGTTGCTGGGAAAAGATTTAAAAACGTTTAAAAGTTTAGATTTTTATCCTATTTCTGAAACTTATTTTGTCAATGCTGTTTTGGTAAAAGCAAAAGGGGGGAAAGTTTTTGAAATGAAAACGACAGGAAATTACACTTCAAAGTACATAAAATACGGAACTTTAAACTTTAAAATAAATGGAAAAGATTTTAAACTAGCTGTTTATCAAAGTTTAGAACTTTTGGTTCAGGAAAAATATAAAAATCATCTTTTTTTACCTTTTACAGATTTAACCAGCGGCAAACAAAGTTATGCCGGCGGTCGTTATATAGATTTAGAAATTCCGAAAGGAAATACAATAGCAGTCGATTTTAATAAGGCTTATAATCCTTATTGTGCTTATAATTACAAGTATTCTTGTCCGCGCGTTCCTTCGGAGAATGATTTAAAAATTGAAATTAAAGCCGGTGTTAAAGCCTTTCATTAATGGAATATTTTAATTTTCATACCCATCAATTTACCAATCAATCAGATGTTTTAGAATTGGTAAATCAATATCCGAAAGATTTTGATGAAGCAATTCCA
Source organism: uncultured Flavobacterium sp. (assembly GCF_946479975.1). The sequence continues at coordinate 8,478 of NZ_CAMLIX010000144.1, read as the reverse complement.
TTTTATTCTATCGGAATTCATCCTTGGTATATTGATGAAAGCAGATTGGATATTGATCTGAAAATTATTGAAGAAAAACTGCAAACCCAAAATTGTCTGGCAATAGGCGAATGTGGTTTGGATAAAAGAATTGAAGTTCCGCTAGATTTACAGATTTCGGTTTTTGAGAAGCAATTGGCTTTAGCCGAAAAATTTAAAAAACCAGTTGTAATACATTGCGTTGCCGCTTATCAGGAAGTAATTGAAATTAAGAAAAGATTGAACATTACAGTTCCAATGATTATTCACGGATTTTCAAAAAATAAACAAGTCGCAGAACAATTAATTGCAACCGGATTTTATCTTTCATTCGGGAAATATTTATTGAAAAATCCTGATTTAAAAACGGTTTTTCAAGCTGTTCCAAATAATCGTTTCTTTTTAGAGACAGATACACTTGAAGAAAATATTCAACAAGTTTATCAAGTTGCATCAGAATATAAAAATTTAGATATAAAAGAATTACAATGCATTATCTCAAGTAATTATAAAAGTGTGTTTGGGTTGTGAGTTAAATAATTTAAATCTTGTATGTCACCCTGAAACCTGAAACAAAAAAACATAAAAACAAAAAATAACAAAATATAGAATATGGCAGAATGGACCGAGAGAGCTGAGCTTTTGTTTACGAAAGAAGGATTAGAAAATTTACAAAAATCGAATGTTTTAGTTGTTGGATTAGGAGGCGTTGGATCTTTTGCAGCTGAATTTTTAGCGAGAGCAGGAGTAGGAAACATGACAATTGTTGACGGAGATGTTGTAGATATTACCAATATAAACAGACAATTACCTGCGTTGCATTCGACAGTTGGTGAACCAAAAATTAAAATTGTTGGAGATCGTTTAATGGATATTAATCCAGAATTAAATCTTACCCGCGTACAAGAATTTCTTTCTCCAGAACGTGCTTTCGAGATTGTTTCTCCAGAGTTTGATTATGTTTTGGACTGTATTGACAGCATTACTCCAAAATTAAATTTAATTATTGCGGCTAAGAGAAAAAGAGTAAAAATCATCAGTAGCATGGGCGCGGGCGGAAAAATGCTGGCTTCTAAAGTGAAAGTTTCTGATATTTCAAAAACAGTCAATTGTTATTTTTCAAAAACAATTCGCAAGCGTTTAAGAGCGGTAAAAATCAATAAATTAAAAGTGGTTTTTTCATCTGAAATTCAAGACGAAAAAAGTTTAAAATTAACTGATGGAAAAAACTTTAAAAAGTCTTTCTACGGTACAAACAGTTATATGCCAGGATTATTTGGTCTTCACGCTGCAGAAACAGTTATTCGCTATTTAATTTCTAAAACAGAAAAATAATTCACAGTTTTCAGTTTTCAGTACCACAAGAAACCTTAGAACCTTAGTCTCTCAGAACCTTAGCACCTTAAAAAAAATGATTAAAACAGTGATTTTTGATATGGACGGCGTAATTGTCGATACAGAACCCGTTCATCGTTATGCCTATTATTTACAATTTTCAGAACTAAATATAGAAGTGCCAGAAGAAATGTATACTTCATTTACTGGCTTTTCAACAAAAAATACATTTCAATCTATAAAAAACTATTTCCCGTCTGTTGAGCAGGAAGTAGAAGATTTAATCCAAAGAAAGCGTAACATTTTTAATGATGCTTTTGATACCAAAGAAGATTTATATCTTTTAAATGGTGTTGAAAATTTGATTAAAGATTTGTACCTTAACGGAATACAATTGATTTTGGCTTCGTCAGCATCAAAAGTAACAATTGATCGGGTTTTTACGAGATTCAATCTGCATCAATATTTTACACATATTGTGAGCGGAGAAGATTTTCCGCAGTCAAAACCAAATCCGGCCATATTCATTCATGCAGCGTCGTTGTCAATAGCACCAAAAGAAGAATGTATTATTATTGAAGACAGTACAAACGGAATAAAAGCCGCAAAAGGAGCTGGAATATATTGTGTGGGTTACAGAAGTAAGCATTCAAATCTGCAGGATTACAGTGAAGCTGATTTGGTTATCGATCATTTTAACGAATTAGATGCGCAAAAAATAGCACAGTTAAAGCCCTGAATTATACTAAATTTAACATTTGTTCGATAATTGAATTTGTAAATTTGAACAAAATAAAAAAAACTGAATAATGAAAAAAATACTTATTGCATTAGCCCTGATCTTAGCACCATTAGCATCAGAAGCACAAGTAAAAACGCCACAAGCAAGTCCAAAAGGATATATTAAACAAACGGTTGGTTTAACCGATGTTGAAGTTACATACTCACGTCCAGGAGCAAGAGGTAGAGCTGTTTTTGGAAATTTAGTTCCATTTGGAAAATTATGGAGAACTGGAGCTAACGAAAATACTATTATTAATTTCAGCGACGATGTTGTTATTGATGGAAAAACATTAAAGAAAGGAAAATATGCAATCTACACAGTGCCAAGAATTGAAAGCTGGGATGTTATTTTTTACCTTTCTACAGACAATTGGGGACTGCCAGAAAATTGGAGCGATGCTTATGTAGCTTTAAAAACTACTGTAAAAGAAGATGCGTTACCAACTCCAGTTGAGACTTTTACAATCGGAATCAATGGTTTAGATCCTAATTTTGGTTATTTAGAAATGGCTTGGGAAAACTCTCATGTAGCTTTAAAATTTGAAGTTCCAACGGCTAAAACGGCTATAGCAAGTATCGATAAAACATTAGCTGGTCCAAATTGGAATGATTATTACGCGGCTTCTCAATATTTATTTCAATCAAATGGAAATATTGAAACAGCAAGAACTTACGTAGATAAAGCGCTAGAGATGAGTTCAGATAAACCATATTACGTAACAAGATTAAAATCTCAAATTCAAGCAAAACAAGGAGATAAAAAAGGAGCAGTAGAAACTGCAAAAGCGTCTTTAGCATCTGCTGAAGCTGCAAACAACGCCGATTACGTAAAATTAAACAAAGACAGTATTGCGGAGTGGAGCAGATAATAATTCTTGTAAATTAGTAATTTCCAATTCTTCTAAATATTAAATTATACGACCATTGTCAAAGTTTAAAACTTTTACAATGGTTTTTTTTGAAATACTAGTGTGATCCTTCCTTCGTCAGGATGACAAACCGTATATTTTCAGCTTGGAATTTGGAATTTAAAAATTGAAATTTTAATTCATATTTGGCGGTTCAGGAATCTTTATCGTCCTTTTTATTTTCTTTATAATTAATAAATAAAAAGTAATTCCTCCCAAAATAATCAGTAAAGCAATTTGAAGCTGGCCAAGAGCATTATTTCGGTTATACATCGCATTTGCTGCGGCAAGTTTTAGCTTTCCTTCTTTTATTTGAATCTGAGACAAAGATTCTAACGTTTTCAAGGCTTGAGCACTTGAAGATGCAATTTTATCCCAATTTTTATTCTCAACCTGATTATTGATTTCCTTGCAGGAACTCAAAAAAATATCAAAGTATTCTTTTTCTTTATTCGTTAAAACCGTTTGGGCGTACAAATCATCAATAGTGTGAATAATATTCAGCGTTTGAATAATCTCGCTCTTTTTTATATTGTCACTCAGATTTAGTTTTTCTGCTTCGGCTTTTATAAAATGCAGCTGTTTAGAATATTCAAAAATATAATGCGCCACAACCAAACGATCCTTGTAAATCGCATTTATATTGTCATTTACATTTTTAGAATTTCTAAGCGTATTAAAATTTCCCACCAAAATTAAAAGCATCACAATTAATAGAACAAAAGCAGCTTTGGTTTTGTTGCTGTATTTTTTCAAATCCTTCATAAAAATGCTTTTTAGAACAGTTTAGTCAATCATTCTATTTTCAATAAGTTCTATATTTTTTATAGAAGCTAGTGGCGTAATTTTTACTTTTTTATCTCCCTTTACAAAATAGAAATAATACAAACTATTATTGCCAATCAGAAATACCTTTTTAGATTCACCTTCATTAAAATCTAACTGATAACTGTATTCTAGTTTGTTTTCCTTCAACTTTTTTGTGCCAAAATAACCGCCCGCCAATCCGTAACCTAGAAAAAAAGATAATAAGAAAATAATAAGCGATTTTATGGCAATACCATTGTAGTAACTTTTAGATTCTTCTGGAGATAATTCATCGGTTGATTTTAACTCAAATGATCTTTTTACAAATACTTTGTCTTTGTTTTTAGCTAAAAACGAAGGAAGATAAAAATGAACCACAAATAGTGTTATGATCGCAAATAAAATAACCGGATTCGAGGTAAACTCCGCGATCGGACTTATTAAAACATCCATTATTGTTGAATATCTCAAAATGTTTATTCCGAATTGATAGTAATAAATACTGTCCTTTAAAATTCCCATTAAAATCAGGAAAAGATAGCCAAATGGTAATAATTTTTCTAAATCGTCTGAAATTTTCATTTATAAGTAATTCAGTTAAATTAAATTCGTTTTGAAAGTTCATCTTTATAACGTACTAAAATACTGTTTTTTAACTTACAAATTAAGAGGTAATAATTTTTATTAGAAGCTTAATCCTGCTGTCCGCTATATATTTTGTGCCGAACCCCGGCACAAAAGGATGCCGCTTCCATCAGGGCTAGGACATCAGGATTTATTTAGAGGCAAGTTGACTAAACAAAAAATTTGTTTGTTTATTTACAATTTCTGCTGCATGATGTAAAAAGAAAGGATTTACACATTCTCCATAACTTATGTAAACGACACGATTATCATCATCTACATCTTCATTTTTCTTTTTTGTTTCAAAAGAACTATCCAAGCCACTTACTAAATAAACAGGATTTCCACTTTTAAATAATTGTGTAGTAATTCCAATCAATCTTTGTTCAGCAACTTTTTGTATATCAATTTCTTTATATGATAAAAGAACAGAACAAGTTATTAAAGAACAAAATGTGTTTCCAGCATTTTTGAAACTTGGATATTTTTCAAATATCTCACTACCTTGATTTAAGTTCACAAAACATTTTGTGTACAATTGCGTTGCAATCGAAGTGTCTTCAACTGTATTAGTATCATTTTGATTTTGACTTTCTACAGAAAAAAATGTGAAAAAAGATAATATAAAAAATAGCTTTCGAATCATATTACTCCAATATCAATTCATTATCATCTGGTTTTCCTTTGAAAAACAAATACTGAATTAAAACTGCCAAAACAATTGTCAGCATTGCTCCAATAAAATTCAGCCATAAATAACCTAGTTTTTCCTGAGTGTAAATCATAAAATAATAAATCACAAAAATGGTCAGCTGACTAATAATTGCGCTAATAAACATAGGTTTTGCCTTGACTCTTTTTAGATAAAAACCAACAAGGAAAATTCCCAAAACAGTTCCATAAAAAATAGAACCAATAATATTTACAAGCTGAATCAAGTTCTCAAATAAAGTCCCTACACAAGCAAAAAGAATTGCTACAATTCCCCAGAAAAGAGTAAAGAATTTAGTGGCATGTAAATAATGCTTTTCAGATTTTTCGGTTTTCACATTTCGTTTATAAATGTCAATTGCCGTTGTAGATGCCAACGCTGTTAACCCTGAAGCCGTTGACGACATTGCTGCCGAGAGAATAACGGCCAGCAACAATCCGATTAAACCTTTTGGTAAATAATTTAAAATAAAATGAAAAAAGACATAATCCTTATCATTAGTTTCGGCATTACTATCAGCTTTCAAAATAATTTCTTTTGCTTTATCTCTAAGATCTTTTTCTTTGTTTGATATTCCCACCAATTCTTTACGTAAAATTGGATTGTCAAAATCTTGACTCAAATGTTGAATATACAATAAATTGATCACTTTTTTATCTTCAGATAATTTTTCAAGTTTCTTTTCCAGTGCTTTATATTCTTCTTTAAAAGCCGATTTTTCAATAGCAATTTTATTATTCGGATTAAAATTTAAAGGAACAGGATTGAATTGAAAAAATACAAAAACCATAACTCCCGTTAATAGAATAAAAAACTGCATCGGAACTTTAAGAAGACCGTTCATAATCAATCCCATCTGACTTTCACGAATTGATTTTCCAGACAAATAACGTCCAACCTGAGATTGATCTGTACCAAAATAGGCGAGGGCGAGGAAGAAACCTCCTGTAATTCCGCTCCAAATCGTATATTTTTCTTCTGGATTAAAAGAAAAATCCACAATGTTCATTTTATCATTGGCACCCGCAATATGCATCGCACTATTAAAAGTCATATCATTTGGGAGATAATGCAGAATTAAGAAAAACGTGATAAACATTCCAGACATAATTACAAACATCTGTTGTTTCTGCGTAACGTTTACGGCTTTTGTACCTCCAGAAAAGGTGTAAATGATTACCATAACACCAATAATGATATTCATTATCGTTAGATTCCATCCCAAAAGTGCAGATAAAATAATGGCTGGCGCATAAATAGTTAATCCAGTTCCTAAACCTCTTTGTACTAAAAACAAAATAGCGGCAAGAGAACGTGTTTTAACGTCAAATCTTTTTTCTAGAAATTCATAAGCGGTAAATACTTTGCTTTTATGATAAAGCGGAATAAAAGTCACACAAATGACAATCATAGCAATTGGAAGTCCAAAATAAAACTGAACAAAACCCATTCCATCATGATAAGCCTGTCCTGGAGTTGACAAAAAAGTAATCGCACTGGCCTGAGTTGCCATTACAGAAAGACCAACGGTGTACCAAGGAGTTTCGTTGTTTCCTAAAATAAAATCTTCAACGTTTTTACTTCCTCTGGTTTTCCAAGAGCCGTATCCAACAATAAATAATAGGGTTACAATAAGTACGATCCAGTCAAATAGCTGCATAGGTTATGAGTATAATTGCATGATTAAGAAGAAAATAGCAATATAAATTGCATTAGCGACCAATACATAGGTGTAGCTTTTTTTCCATTTTTTTTGTTTTTTAGCTTCCATATTTTATTGCTTTATATTTTGTTTTGGAGCTTCAATTGGCTGTTTTAACGAAATTATGTTCGATAACAATCTATACGCGCCAGAAACGCCTTCTGGTAATTCTCTAAATAAACTTAAACCAGTGTAAATATAATATCCTTTTCCGTAAGGAGCGACAAGTAAAGCGCCATCTTTAGCAGATTCTCCTTTGTCATGCGATGAGATAATAGGAGTGAAGGCAGGATCATATTCATCTGGATAATACAAACCTTGTTCTTGTGTCCAGCCCTCAAAATCTTTTGCACTGATTTTATTTGGCGTATTTAAAACAGGATGATTTGGCGCTAAGAAAGTGATTTTAGCATTTTCTTCGGTCACACGATCGTTTGATAATTTCAACGGATAAGGCGCAATTTTATCTGTCACTAATTTTCCGTTTGTATTGTATTGCACAATCATATTTTTGCCGCTTTTTACAAAATTGAAAAGAATACTTTGTTTGTTAGCCAAAGCATTTACGGTGTTATAAGCTCGAATTCCTGTAATTACAGTGTTGAAAGAATCTAATTTTTCGGGCGTAATTTCTTCTGGTTTTAAAATCGAAACTTTATATCCCATTTGGGTTAAACTTTCTGGAACTTCATCGCCGGCACCCATAATATATGCAATTGCATCTCCAGAAGTTTTTAAATCAATTCTAATACATTTTGATTCGGCTGGTTTTAAGACCATTTGTTTCGTAATATGGCTGAAATCTATAATTGTCTGATCTTTATCAAAACGTTTATTGTCAACAGTTGCAATACTTTTTGCAGTAACTTCTTCTGGATTTACAGGAGGTATTACTTCAAAATAAAAAATCTGTTCGTTTCCTTTTTTATCCAATGCAAATTGAATTTCTTTTGGAGAAACACTCCAGCTTTTTGGTAATTCTAATTGTAAATTTCCTTTGATGTTATCTTTTCCAGCGCGAACTTTTACCGGAATCATTTTACTTTTAGTATCTCTAAAAATCAAAACTTTTTCTAAAATCGAAGTCGTTACTTCTGGCACAATATCAAGAAAATTGTACATTTCTCCTTTTACGCCATCATTGTATTTGTAAACAACAGTTCGTTCAAACGGAATTTCTACACCGTTTATTTTTACATTAAAAACAACTTTGGTATCTCTAATAATATCTGGAATTCCAATAATTTCTTGATTCGATACTGTGTACATCCCAACCGTTGCTCTTTCTTTCAACCAATATGGCTGCGTGTATTCAATAGTGTTTGGAAGCTGAAGCTGAAGATTGATCTTTTGATCGCTGTTATTTTTTAAAACACTATTTTGAGCCGTAGTTTTATTGTCTGGTAAAGTTGTAATACTAACTAGTTGCATATCAATTGAACAGCGGTTTATAGCTTCAAGCGTTAATTTAATTGTACTTCCTGGAGTTGCTTCCTGTTCATTTGAAACAGCTTCGAGATACAAACCAGAACAAGAGGCGATAATATTTTTAATTGCTGTAGATTTAATGGATTTCCAATGTGTATCAT
>NZ_CAMLIX010000143.1 GCF_946479975.1 uncultured Flavobacterium sp. | reverse complement strand
CAGTGTTTGGTTGTCGACTTTATAACCTAAACCTTGTCCGCCGCCTTTGTTGTAAAAGTCAACTACTTGTTCAAGGGTTTTAAAAACTCCGTTGTGCATGTAAGGAGAAGTTACAGCAGCGTTTCTAACTGTTGGAGTTTTGAAAGCACCCATTAATTGAGGCATTTGGTTATATAAATAGCGACCTTGATCAGAGCTTATTTTTTTTCCTGTTGCATCTTGCGGTGTGCCTATAACTTCATGCTCGCTTTTGGAATAACTTGGCGGAACTGTTCCATTAAACAAAGGTGTAAAATGACAGGTTGCACATTTTGCTTTTCCCATAAAAACATTCATTCCATCAATTTCCTGCTTGCTCAATATAGTTTTATTTCCTCTCATATACTCATCAAATCGAGAATCAAAAGCATTTAAGGATCTTACATAACTTGCAATAGCATTTTGAATCTGCCATGTTTCGGCTTTAGAAGTTTTAGGAAATGCCTTTTTAAACAATTTTATATAATCTTTATCCAATAGAATTTTAGCATGAATGTTTTCCATCGAACCGTGCATTTCATCTTTATTTTGAATCACATCTACGCTTTGTTTTTCTAAATCTATCTGACGCATATCCCAAAATTGAGCGTTTTGCAGCGATGCATAAGTTAGAGTAGGAGTGTTTCTGGCTAAGTTTGATCCTGTTAGCGAAACATTTGTTTTTAAACCATCTGTAAATGCTTTTTTTGGATTGTGGCAAGTCGCACAGCTTCTATCATTATTTTTAGAAAGGCTTTTGTCATAAAATAATTTTTCGCCTAAAGATGCTTTTTGAGATGAAAACTTATATTCATCAGAAAGTACAAAACCGTTTACATCAAAGGCATCTTTATCAAATAAAGTTTCAATTTCGGGCTTTAAAGGACTTGTTTTCTTTACATTTTTAATATTTTCTGCTTTCTGAAAAGCTTTAAGTTTTTTCGAAATCGGATTTAAATATTCGCTTATAAAAAAAGCTCTGTCAAAAGCATTGAAATTGTTGTTTTGTTTACAGTATTGCTGTGCTTTTGCTGTTAATTTCTTTAAATCGGCTAATGATTTATTTTTAGAATTAATGATTTCTAGAGGTTCAGAAATGGAAATTAAACTTGCTCCAGCTTCCGGAATTGATGATTGCAAAATTGGACTGTCAAAACCCGTGATTCCTAAAGTAATAACTCGAAATATGTTTTGTTCAAGAGCATCTAAAACATAATCATCAGAAATAGTGATGACTTCAAACGTACTTTCTAATTGTTTGATGTTAGATTTGAAAATATTCAATTCTCTAATTACATTTTCTTTATTCTCAATTTTATATTCAGGATAAATCATTTCTTCAATTACTTGAAAACCATGAGGTTCAAAAGATCTGTTTTCTTCCAATTCCATTTCGTCCAAAGCGGGACCATTCATAAAACGAGCTGTTTCAGGAATAAAATATTCAATTGCCCATTCGACTTTTTTATAAAGTAAGCGCGATTTTTTAAAATGTTCTAAAATTTCTTTTTGAGAAGAATTATTGGTTACTAACTTCTGAAAGAGAACAATTTCATTATTTAGTTTGGTCAAATTAATTAATAAATCTTGTTTGATTGTTGCTTTTGAAACTTCATTTTGTTTACATGAAAACAACAAACATAAGATGAGAAATAAAAATGTAAAGTGCTTTAATTTCATAGTAATGTTGTAATAGAAACAACCCTTATCGAAAAATAAGGGTTGTTTTTATGATTGAAACGAGATTATTATCGTTGTACGTTTCTAATAATTACAGTTTGTCCTCCTTCAATATTACTGCTAGTTCCAGAACCGTCTGCATTTTTGAAATCAGTGCTTTGCCAAGTGTGAGGGTGAATGTTTACTGTAAAAGTATCCGGAACACCAATAATGTCTGAGATATCTTCCATAGCTCCAAATTCCCAGCTTCCAAATTTTGTTTCACCAACTGGGTTATACAACGCATTCCAAGATGTATCTGTTCTTTTGTGGTTCATATTTAACCACGGTTTATTTTGTTTCGTAGCAATACTATATTGCCAGATGTATGAATCATGTTTTGCATCTGCATAGTAACTATCACCATCTTCTTGAATGTAAACGAAGTTTTCGGTTACGCATAAGTTATCAGGATTAATAATTCCAGTTCCTGGCGTACTGTCTCCTTCAACTGCTAATTCTAATGTTCCTTTTAACGGATTCGTAGCATCCAATTTCAATTTATAAACTCTTCCCCACATCGTGTATCCATCTACAGGAGCGTTGTTAGTCGCTTGACCTGTAGCAGTAAAATAGATTTCTCTATTGTTTGTTGCGCTTCCTTTTCTGTAATCTAAATCTTCAACTCTTGAAAAACGAATTGCTTTTAAATCATTTACTGTTGTGTTGATTACTGCTCCAGTTAAATTTTTAGCGTTTGGAATTTCAACGAATTCTACAGGGTAAGAATTGTTTAATGTTATAGTAGTTTCAACTTGATTTCCGTCAGTTCTTTTTAAAGCATATAATTTTCCGTTAGATAAATCACCAACAGTACTTACATACATAATTACCTGTCCAGCACTAACGTGAGAAGTTGCATAAGATTGATCTTCTCCAATTAAAATAACCGTTTTTCCAGGATAAGCTTCCTTTGGAAGCGGAACAGCGTTTTCCATACTTGCTTTTCCTAAAGCTGGTAAAACTCTGTCTTTTCTTGCTTTGTCAGTTGCCAATCCTAAAGGATCAATGCCATGAACCATACTTTCTTGTCCGCTTTCTCCAGCAGTTAAAAAGATTGGTCCAAAACCGTGAATTTCTGGAGTTGCCAAAGTTGCAGAACATAAACGTGTTAAACCTCCAACTCCGTCAACAATATATTCACCCTTTACAGGTTTGAAAGTTTTATCTAAATAAACTCTAGAAACAGCTTGTAAAATCTCATGATTAGTAATCATAATATAGCCATCTCCATTTGGATTTTTCATAAGTCCAGCACCATCAGGCTGTGCACCATAAATAAATTTAGGAGATTCTGGAAGTACATCTGTAGTAGCAATTAAAGTACTGATTTTTAGGTTTTCGAAACCAGTCATTGCATATACAAACGCAGGAACTTTTGAATGTGATGTAAAGTCAATACTTGCGTTTACTTCGTTAGAAGATTTTTTGTCATCATCTTGACAAGAGACTACAGAGAATCCTGCAATTCCCATCAAGGCAATTGATTTTAAAAAGTTAGCTTTCATAATTGTTTTTGTTTTTTTTATTTCAGCAAAGCTATTCTTCAAAAACAAAATACATGTTAAGGCTATTTTTTCTTTGTGATAATTTTCACAAGTCTTGTATTACTAAATAGTAAAAATTACGCTCCAAATGTAAATTTAAGCCTCTTAAAAATATCTTAAAGCGGTTTAAAAAGCTGATTTAAATTAGTGGCTCTCTTCTCCTTTAATTTCTTTAAAATTTTAAGAAAAGCAATCGCAGTAATATAAGCGTCGCCCAAAGCGGTATGACGGTCTTTTTTAGAAATATCAAATTTATCGGCAAGATCATCTAAAGTATAATGGTCTTTTCTTTCAAACAAATGCGACTGAATCAAGGTCTTTTTATACAAATAAGCCGTATCTAAAGATTTGTTTGTTAACTGCGGAATACCGTTTCTTTCCAATGCTTTATTAATCATCGTAACATCAAATATAGTATGATGTGCAATGATAATCGAATCACCTAGAAAATCTAAAAACTGCTGTAGAGCTTCTAATTCGGTTGGTCGCTGAATAACAAAAGCTTTTAAAATTCCGTGAATCTGCGCAGTCGCTTTATCATAATGATCCTGTTCAATATAGACTTCAAAACTATTTTGAATATTAATTATTCCGTTTTGAAGAATAAGTGCACCAATGCATAAAATTCTGTCATTATCATAATCAAAACCAGTAGTTTCGGTATCTAAAACCACAAAACGAGTTTCTTCAATCGTGACATTTTCATCAAACAAATTGTTTTCCTCTTTTTTCCAAAAATTGAATAAGCTCATTATTATACCAGATTTGAGATATTAAAACGCACAGAAATTAATTCTTGAAGTTCTTTTATAGTTTTAAAAGTACGTTTCAGTTTAATTTTTTCCATTTTGGTTAAAGATTCTAATTCGATAAACTGTCCCGAATCGTGGTGCAGAAGACCTTGTTTGGTTCTAAATTTTAATAAAGCTTTAAACGAATACGAACAAGACAAATACAGCTCTCTATTATTAGGTTCTAATTCTGCCAGTTTTTCAAAACGTTCTGCAGTATTGCTGATTCCTTTAATCGAATGCGATAAAATTAAAACACGAGCTGCATCAGTCAACGGCATCAAAGCTCTTCTTTTAATATCAAAATTATCTTTGTTGGCACCATCTTGTTCAACCAAAAATTGTCTGAAAAACCCGGTTGGAGACGGACTTTGCAAGGCACCACTCACCAAATGCATATAAAAAATCGGATTGGCTTTTACATCTTCAAAAATAGAATCAGATAATTGGTTCACCAAGTCAGAATCGCCATAAGTCATACTATAATCAAAGAAAATGAACGAAAGTAACACCTCATTTTTACCAGGATTTGTAATCCAATGATGTATTTGTGATTTCCAGTCGTCCAAACTCATGCACCATTTCGTACTGGACGCCATCATGTCGGCAGGACAATAATCGTAACCAATTTCAAAAAGCCCTTTATTAACATGTCCGGCCAGTTTTAAGAAATAGATTTTAGTTTCATCTCTAAAAACTTCATTTACATTTTCGTAAACAATTGCGTTATCTTGATCGGTATGCAGCATTTGTTCACCTCTTCCTTGGCTTCCAAGTGCCAGCCAGCCAAATTTTACAGGTGGCGGACTGCTCATTTTTTCTAAACAAATTTCAATAACACGTGTTGTGCAAGCTTCATTAAGTTCGGTTATGATTTTGGTAATCAGCGTCATCGGAATGTTTTGATCTAGATAACCTTGCAATAACTGCATTATTTGGTTCCGAATTGGCTTTATTTCCTTAATCTTTTTTGTGCGTTTCAGTGCTTTTATCAAAACCGCAGGATTGTTTCCTAATGCGACCATAACGTCGTGTTTTGATAAAATTCCAACAGCTTTGGTATTGACAGTTCCGTCTTTTGTCAAACACAAATGACTGATATTGCTCTTCATCATCGCCATTTGAGCCTCTGTAACCGTCATTTTTTTTGGATACGTAATAACAGGTTTTGTCATTATGGTTTCGGCTGTTGTTTCGATTGGGAAATCTCCTGTAACAATTTTATTTCGAAGATCTTTATCCGTCAAAATCCCAATCGGAAGCATTTCATCTACAATCAAAATCGCACCGACTTTTTTCTTGCCCATAATTTTTGCAATATCCTTAACCGTTGTAGACGGACTGCATGTTACAATTTTTTTAGAATATTTTATTGGCGCTAAATCAAAAGAATGATTGCTGGAATTAAGGTTTTCATTCAGCAGATCATCGCCATATAATTTATCTTTATGAATATCCGAATATGGATTTCGTGTATTAGAAGCATAACTTTCAATCAAGAAATTACCAACATTTCTGTTTTCAAGCGCATAAGGTTTGAAAACTGCAATAGGAATGGCATATAAAATGCTTTCTTCATGCGCAACCGCTTCCATGATATAATTTTCCTGCGCCAAAAGTGGGCGAAGTCCAAAAATATCGCCTTCGTCGCACATGTCCAAAACCGTATTTTTAGTACTCTTTTTTAATGCCACCGCACCTTTATGTACGACATAAAAAGAATCATGTGTTTTTTCATTCTCAGCAAAAATTATCGAATCTTTTTCTTTGTAAATAATAGAAATTTGTTCAGACAGCTTTTCTAGATCTCTTTGATGCAAGAAATTAAACGGCGGATAACCTTTTAAAAAGTCGGCAACTCTCTGCGAAATGGTATTTTTCATGTGGCTATATTAAAGTTCTAATTTACTATTTAAAATAGAAATGTAAAAGAAACACCTGAAGAAAAGTTACAAAGATGCAAAGATACAAAGTCACAAAGTTTTTTCTTTTGGAGTAAATTGTAAATCAATTTTTTTTCGCCACGAATTCGCGAATTTAAATCAAAATAATTTGAGTTCTATTTTTCTAAAAACACGAATTTTACTGTTGATATTTTTAAGAAGAAAAAATTCGTGAATTTATTTCAAATAAAATTTCCGAAAAGTATTATTCAAAATAATTCGTGAATTCGTGGCGAAAAAATAATATATAAAGCCCCAATATTTGGAGCTTTATATATTTAAAAAAAGAGTTTTAATCTACTTTATGAACCGTACCGCGCTGTTTTTCTTCAGAACCTACCATCCCGAATTCAAACGTATAAGAATCTTTAGAAGTGTTTAAAATCTTCATGCTGATGGCTTTTTCTTCAGCCATATTTCTAGGATGTTTTTTTTGCAAAACATATTCGCAGTCGCTTACCCAGCGTATGGTTGCAGTATCTGTTTTTCCGTCAAAAGTTTCGATTTCGATATCATCTTTACGTTCAAAATAAGTTGTTTTTTTAACGCCGTTGACCTCAAACTCAAATTTGAATTTTCCTGTTTTAAAATCTTTGCAATTGTGTTCGGCATTATAACAAGATACTAAAGCAAGAAACGGAAATAAGAATACTATTTTTTTCATTTTAATTATTTTTTTAGGAGCTAATCCTGCTGTCCGCTGTATCTTTTGTGGTCTCGTTAGAAAAAAACGAGACCACAAAAGGATGCCGCTTCCATCAGGGCTAGGGCAGTCATTTTCACAAGAAATTCTGTTTTAGGCAAGAAAGATATTTATTTCAGCCTTTTCAGTTCATCGTCTGTAAAGTTCTTGATTTCTTTTTCTTTGGCAAACTTTTCGGCATTATAATTTCCCGATTTATTCTTCGGAATCGACAAACTGTTCCATTCACTGTTTTTTAATTGTTTGGCATAAAAAACAATCTGCCCAACATGATACGGATAATGTGCCAGCTGACGGTTTATAGCTTCAATTACCGTATGACCTTCATTTCTAATATAAATAATGTCCGAAAGTTGTTCTGGTTTTAAGCTTTCCAAAGCATTTTCGAGACAATTCCAACCCTTATTCCAAACTTGTAAAACTTCATCTTTCGATTGCAGATCATTTTCAAATTCAGCGTCGCGATTTCTCCACTCTTTTTCACCATCAGAAGTCAAAAAGTCTGTCCAGCGCGAAAGCATGTTACCAGAAATGTGTTTTATAATAGTTGCAATGCTGTTGGTGTCTTCGTTAAACGAAACAAACAATTGTTTCTCTTCTAATTGATCAATTGATTTGTCGCCCAGCATTTTATAATACAAGAACTGCTTTTTAACGCTTTCTAAATAAGATTCATCAGTTTTCATGCTTTAAGTATTTAAGATTGAAGTTTAATTTTGTTTTCGCTAATTAATATTTTTCCCCAATCGTTCAGTTTCCATAGAATTTCTACTAATTGTTTTCCAGTCTCAGTTAGAGAATATTCTACTCTTGGAGGTAATTCATTAAAGATTCTTTGGTCAAGATACCATCTTCAACCATTTCACTCAACTGCTGATTTAAAACCCGTCGATCTACTTTTGCAATGCCACGCAAAAATTCGCTTGGTCTTTTTTTTCCTTCATTAATCTGCCAAACTATCGGGATTTTCCATTTTCCACTTATAGTATTTACGGCAATTTCTAATGGACAAATTTTATTTTCTTCGCTTCGTTCCTTTGTTTGCATAAAATTGACTTTTATATCCCTATGAGACAAAAATGTGCGGTATTGCTGGGTTGATCCCGCTTTTCGATATTTACAAAATTAATCAAAATTTTAAGCAGAATGAATCATTTAGCCCTTCAAATTGAAACATTAAATTTGGAACTCTCAAAACAGCTTCCTCAAGAAATAGTAAACGTGTTTCAAAAATCAATTGAAGATTTAAAACTTCGAAACATAGAGAAAAAAAGTTTGAATAGTGGAGATAAAATTCCTGATTTTTCCTTGCCAAATGCCAGTAATAAAATCATTACATCTAAAGATATTTTAAAGAATGGAAAAATGATAATTGCATTTTACCGTGGTAGCTGGTGTCCTTATTGTAATCTAGAGTTAAGAGCTTTGCAAGAAAATCTTTCTAAAATTACAGCTCAAAAAACGACTTTAGTTGCCATTTCTCCACAAAGTCCAGATAACAGTTTGACATTAATAGAAAAACATAATCTACAGTTTGAGGTGCTTACAGATGCACAAAATACTTATGCAAAACAACTCGGAATTAGTTTTCAACTTCAGGATTTTGTCTTGCCGCATTATCAAACGCTAGGAATTAATCTCTCAGAATTTAATCAAGATCAAGAAAACACATTACCTATTCCCGCTGTCTTTGTAGTGAACGAAAGTGGAATTATAGTTTATAAATTTCTAGATGTAAATTATATGAACAGAGTTGATATTGATGAATTAATAGATTAATTATGAAAGAAATAAAGAGAAAAGGAGCAAGGTCAACAAAAGATATTACACCTGAAATTCTAGAGCAATTAAATAAAGGAGAAATCGAAACCGTAAATTTAGTAGAATGGCTCGCAGTTAATCAAACTAAGCTTCTCGAAAATTTGCTAAGAGAATTGAAAAGGACAGAATATCTAGAACCTATTTTAGCTGATATAAAGGTTTTGAAAAAACAAACCGTCAATACTATTAATGAAGCAATTGGAACAGGAATCTTAAAGCAATCAATTTTAAATAATGACAAGGAAATATTTTTTATTCTTTGTAAACATAAATCGGATTTAGTTCGATGCTGGTCTGCTTACATGATAGGAAAAAATAGGGAGTTATCGATAGAAGAAGTTTTAGAACACATTCAGTTTCTGGCTGCAGATAAACATTTTGAAGTTAGAGAAATTTCTTGGCTGGCTGTAAGATCTTGTATTTTAAATAATTTAGAAAAAAGCCTTGAAATTTTATTGAAATGGACTTTGAGCAAAGACGAAAATATAAGACGCTTTGCAACTGAAGCTACGCGTCCGCGCGGGGTTTGGTGTGAGCATATAGAAAAACTCAAAAAAGAACCAGAATTAGGTTTGAAGATTTTAGAAAATTTAAAATCAGATTCTTGTAAATATGTGCAAGACAGCGTTGGAAATTGGCTCAATGACGCGAGTAAAACCAGACCTGATTTTGTAAAAGCATTATGTGAAAAATGGAAAATTGAAAGTGCTGAAAAATCAACTTTATACATTATAAAAAAAGCACTTAGAACAATAGAAAAAGAATGAATTAAACAATTTTAATATCATATTTATCTAAGAGTCCGACAATTCCTTCTGTAGAAAATTGTGCTTTTTTCATCGGATTAAATTCGGGATCAATTTTATAATTATAAGCCGTTTTAAAATTCACAGAAGCCAATTGCGTTTCATTAAAAATAGCTCCGTCAAGATCGCATTTATCAAACACAGAACTTGTTAAATTGGTTCCGATAAAAGTTACTTCGCGTACAGAAGAATTGATAAATTTGGTTTTTGGCATTTTTTTGTTCGAAAATAAAGCATAATCCAAAGTACATTCTTCAAAATAAACTTGAAACAAAAAGTCATCACATTCATTAAAAGCGATTCCAAGAAGTTTACAGTTTTTAAAAGTCACATTCTTTAAACTTGTTCCGGCTAAACTCGTCATAGAAAGATTGCAGTCAATAAATTCGCAGTCTAAAAAAGTATTAGAATTAAAATTACTGTTTGAAAAGTCACAGTTTTTAAACACACAATCTTCAAACTCTCGATTGTTTATTTTTTTATCGATGTAAACAACTTTCTCGAATGTTTTTTGAATATGAATTAAAGCTTCCATGAATGTCTTTGAAAAATTAAATTTTATTGTTAAAGCAAACCCGACAGGTTTTAAAAACCTGTCGGGTTTAACCGTATTTAGTCATTAAATATACCTCGCATAATAATTTTCAATCCCCAAAAAATCAAAACCATAGAAGACAAACAAGCCACAATTCCGATTCCTAAAACAAGGTAATGCCAGTTTGTATGCTGATTTTGAAAAGCATTATAAATCATTGACGGCCCTAAAAACATCAAAGGCAAAGCGCCTGTGAGATATTTAACTCCTTTTCTAAGTAATTCTTTATTTGTTGCCATTTAGTTTGTTTCAAGTTTCTATTTGTTTCAAGTTGTTGACTTGAATTTAAACGCAAAGGTCGCAAAGTTTTTTTACATTATAAACTTTAAATGAAAACGCAAAGTTCGCAAAGCTTACTGAAAAAACTTTGCGAACTTTGCGATGAAATAGTCCAGTAATTCACCAAAGACCTTTTACTTCTTATAATTATCGACAGCATTTCTCACGCTGCCATATTTTTTTAATAATTCTGAAGCTTCTTCATACGAAACAGGAATTTCTTCCATAATCATTTTTACACCTCGATCAACCAATTTGATATTACTTAACTGCATATCGACCATTTTATTTCCTCTCACTTTTCCAAGCTGAATCATGGCTGCAGTCGAAATCATATTAAGAACCAATTTTTGAGCAGTTCCGGCTTTCATTCTCGAACTTCCTGTAATAAACTCGGGACCAACCACAACTTCAATCGGAAATTGAGCCGTTAATGCTAGCGGACTTCCTTCATTACAAGTAATACAGCCCGTAATAATATTGTTTTGATTACAAGCTTCTAAACCACTAATAACATACGGAGTTGTGCCAGAAGCCGCAATTCCGATCACGACATCATTATAGTCAATATTATGATTTTGAAGGTCAATCCACGCGTTTGTTGTACTGTCTTCGGCATTTTCTACCGCACGTCTAATGGCAGTGTCGCCACCAGCAATGATACCATTTACTAAATCAAAAGGAACACCAAATGTTGGAGGACATTCTGAGGCATCAACGACACCAAGACGACCCGAAGTTCCTGCGCCAATATAGAACAATCGACCTCCTAACTTTAATTTAGAAACTATTTGCGGAATTAAAGCTTCTATTTGAGGTAAAGCTTTTTCGACCGCATAAGGAACGGTTTTATCTTCTTGATTAATATTGGATAACAATTCATGAACAGACATTTTCTCTAAATGTTCATACTTTGATGCTTGTTCAGTAGTTTTGGTAAATGTCATTTTTCGTTATTTAGACTGGTCAAAATTAATCTTTTTTCTATCAATCCCGAAATTTGCAGCGCAAACTCATAAAGATTTGAATTTTTGTTGGTGATGTTGCGAAAGCTTTCTTACATCTTTATTAAAAGAACTAAAATATTATATTTGTTTAAATTTTTTGCTGCATAAATGAACAAAATAGATTTATTAGACGGAATAGCTCGAATATCAGTTTTCGTATCTTTATTACTTGCCTTTTTTTTACTAACAGTTAAAACCGAAAATAAATTGGCAAACCGCCTTTTTGCTTTCTTTTTTATTTTTTCTGCCATAGATCTTAGTGGTTTTTTTATGTACATGTATATAGAAGGACATGAAAATCTGGAAATTTTTAGATCTACATTCTGTCTTATAGAAATGCCTTTGTTTTTCCTCTACGTCCAGGCTGTCTGCTATTCTGATTTTAGATTAATATGGAAACATTTAATTCACCTGCTGCCTTTTGTTTTGGTAAATTTAATTTTTATTCCGAGAATTTATGTGCCTATTAACAATGGAAGTTTTATGGGTATATTAAATAAAATGTCAGAGATTTATCTCATTCAGATTTTGATTGAATTTCAATATGTATTCTATATTATAAGTGTATTTTTAATTTTGAAGAAGTACAAG
Source organism: uncultured Flavobacterium sp. (assembly GCF_946479975.1). Next base: position 1,707 of record NZ_CAMLIX010000143.1, on the reverse strand, counting down.
GAAATCTATTTAGAAAATTATACAGATCCTGGTTCTTCTACTTACAAATGGCTTTTTCAAATGACTTGTGTTTTTCTAGTAGCACATTCTGTTGTTGCTTTAAAAAATGTCATCCGTTACAGCGGTTTTAGAGAAGTATCTCTGTGGGCGAATGTACTTGTTGGCAGTATCGCATTGTTTATAACATGCTGGTTTATAATAAAAGCCTTAAATCATCCCGAACTTTTCAGAGGAATTAATTCTAAAATCAAACTAGCTAAAGATATTCTTCCAGAAGTTGAAGAAAAACCAGAATCTGTAAACGTGCAAAATGATTTTATAAACAATCAGATAACGGCTTTGAAACAATATATGGTAGAAAAAGAACCGTTTTTAGACCCGTCGCTTACTATACAGGAATTGAGTAATCAAATAGATATGCCGGTTCGCGATTTATCGGTTTTGATTAATCATCATATCAATCAGCATTTTTTTGATTTTGTGAATGAATATCGCATTCATAAAGCAATGCGTATTTTAAAAGATCCATCAAAAAGTCAGCTTACGGTTTTGGAAATTCTGTATGAAGTAGGTTTTAATTCGAAATCATCTTTTAATACTTCCTTCAAAAAATACACCAACGTGACGCCGACTGCTTATAGAAATGCATCGCTATAAAATTATTGGTTTTTTACTATGCTTTTAAATGATTAATTTTAAGTTGAATTAAGTATTTCCAGACAATCAGATATATAATGAATATAGACTTCTTTTTAAGTGTAATGAGCTGGATGTCAGTTTTTGTTTCACTATTATTAGCCTTCTTTTTAGTCACTGTAAAAACCCAAAATAAATTGGCAAACACTTTATTTGCTTTGTATTTATTGTTTTTTGTAATTGATGATATTGGAATTTTCATTAGTGAAGATTTTATTCAAGACTATCTCAATCTAGAATTTTTTAGATGGACAATTTGCTCTTTAGTAATGCCTGTCTTCTACCTCTATATTGTATCAGTTTGTTTTGCTGGATTTAAATTAAAGGCTAAACATTTACTTCATGCGATTCCGTTTGTCCTCATAAATGTTGTTTTCGTGTTTAGGCTTTATTTGGTAAGCGATGCAGAAAAATTACAGTTTTACAGCCATCGCAGTCAAATGCCTGAATTTTATTTATTTCAGATTTTACTGGCTCTACAAATCATATTTTACAGCATTGGAGTATTTTTAGTTTTAAAGAAATACAAAGAATTGTATCAGGAAAACTACACGAATCCCAAAACTTCTATTTTTAAGTGGCTGTTTCAAATATCGTCTGTGTTTTTTATTTTGTATTATCTGTCGATTGCAAAAAATGTTTTAAGATTCACCGATTTTGAATTGTTATGGATTTGGGCCAATGTTGTAATGCAGTTTTTGTCTTTAGTCGTAACCTGCTGGTTTGTCTTGAAAGCTTTAAATCATCCTGAACTTTTTCGAGGAATCGATTCTAAATTAGAATTAGCTAGAGATATTCTTCCAAAGAAAACCGGAAATGTAATCGAAGTCAATGATGAGAAAAGCGAAATTATAACCTCGCAAATTTTAGCTTTAAAAAAATACATGACAGAAAAAGAACCTTTTCTTGATCCATCTTTGACAATTCAGCAACTTTCGAATCAAATTGAAATTCCCGTTCGCGATTTATCGGTTTTGATTAATCATCATATCAATCAGCATTTTTTTGATT
>NZ_CAMLIX010000142.1 GCF_946479975.1 uncultured Flavobacterium sp. | reverse complement strand
CTTTCCGTGTTCAAAATGATGAAATTTTAATGCACTTCCGTGAAAAAATCGAAGATTACGGATTGCAGATTACACCGCAAATCGACAGACAATATTTCCACTCTTTGTATTTCAGAGAGCCAGGAGGAGTTTTATTTGAAATTGCTACTGATAATCCTGGATTTACAGTAGATGAAAGCTTAGAAGAATTAGGTAAAAACTTAAAACTTCCTGCACAATACGAATCTCAAAGAGAAGCTATTGAAAAACATTTGGTTAAAATTAATTAATTAAATACTAAACGGGGTTTACCCCAAAACACACAACTATTTTTGAAAAGCTGTCCTTATTGGGATGGCTTTTTTAAAAGCTTTACTTGGAAACATTTAAAAATTATTTACTATTAAAAAATTGATAATCAATAATTTAATTCTAAATTTATAAATCTATTTTATCTGCTTCATACAATTACAAATCATTAGTAATCCATAAAAAATCATATATCATGGCAAAAATAGCATTATACGGATTTGGCCGAATCGGGAGACAATTTCTTCGAATAGCTTTAAAAAACAATCTTTTTGTTCCTGAAGTCATTGCAGACATTCAAGATGTTGACTTGCTCGGTGCGCTTTTTAGTGTCGATTCTAACTACGGAAGATGGCATGAAGAAGTAAAAACGGCTGATGAAAATTTTATTATTGGAGACAGAAAAATTCCGTACAAGAATTCTAAACTGGATATTCCAGATTGGAAAGCTCTAGGAGTTGATTTGGTTGTAGATTGTACTGGACGTGCGACCAATAGAGAAAATGCGCAGAAACACATTGATAAGGGCGCTAAATATGTTTTGGTAAGTGCGCCAAGTAAATCTTTAGCAGATTGCGATGCCGTCCTTTTAAAAGGAATTAATCTGAATGAATTTGATGCTGCAAATCATAAAATCATTAGTATGGGAAGCTGTACAACAAATGCATTAGCAGCTGTTGTAAAAGTAATTAAAGAGAATTTCGGAATTGAATATGGATTATTCTCAACCGTTCACTCCTACACCAACACGCAGTCATTGACAGATCAGCCAATGAAAGACAGACGTGATTCTTGGGCTGCGGCAGAAAATATAATTCCGTCATCATCTGGTGCTGCAAAAGCGCTTCAGTTTATTTGGAGCGATTTAAAAATTACAGGAAAAGCATATAGAGTTCCGACAAAAACGGGAAGTATTGCCGAATTAAATTTGGTTACAACCAAAGATTGTTCTGTAGAAGAAGTGAATGATGCTTTTAGAAAAGCGGCAAAAGAAGGCTCTTTAAAAGGAGTTTTGGATGTTTTGGAAGAACAATGGAGTTCTGCCAGAATTGTAGCCGATCCGCATTCTTCGATTATCGATTTGCCTCTCACCACCAAACAAGGAAATTTACTTTCTGTAGCTGCATGGTACGACAACGAATGGGGATTTGCCAACCGACTTGCAGAAGTCGCGCAATATATTTCTTTAAAAATTTAAATAATAAGAATTTGAAAGCTGTCTAATTTTAGATGGCTTTTTTATTTCTATGATAATAAAAATTGACTTGTGTACTCGCAGTTTGTATTTTTGTATTTATGAATGACAACTTTGTAAACGAGTATTTTGGAATAGGAATACAAAATGGTAAAACACCAGAAAATTTAGGTGTTTTGTGGCGATCTGCTCAAAATTTAGGTGCTACTTTTATATTCACCATAGGAAATCGCTATGCCAAACAAGCTTGTGATACGCACGATGCAGTAAAAGCAATTCCGTATTTTCATTATGAAACTTTTGAAGATTTCTTTGAAAATCTACCAAAAGGAGCTCGATTAGTTGGTGTAGAATTAAATGAAAACGCTGCAGATTTAGAAACCTTCGAACATCCGAGAAGATGTGTCTATATTTTGGGCGCAGAAGATCATGGTTTACCTAAGAGAGTAATGGAAAAATGCCATTATTTAGTAAAATTTAAATCGGTTAAAAGCTTAAATGTGGCTGTGGCGGGAACAATCATCATGTACGATAGAAATTTGCCAAAACCGCGTTCTTAATCAATCAGATTTAGTAATCATTTGCAAATCGGATAATTAAGCTTGAACTTCATGAACAGATCGTGCAGGTCTGTTTTGATTTGGCAATTAAATGAAAGGATTTTGATATTACTTCAAAACCTGAATTATCGGATTAAATGCTTTTGAAGCAACGAGCACTTTTTGTCCAATTTTATATTCGACTGCTTCCTCTTCTGTGGCAATTACTTTTATAATATTATTTCCCGCAGAAACTTGTATTATAAAAACGACATCACTTTTAGTAATGTTTATTATTTCTCCCGTTACCTGAAATTTACTGCTTATTTTTTGTTCTGAAAAAACGGCTTCAGGCGTTCCCTCTTTTATAATTCTGCCTTTATCTACCACTATAACTGTATCAGAAAGTTTAAAAATCTCTGAGATAGAATGACTAATCATCAAAGTGGTAAGATTATATTTTTTATGAATTTTTAAAATATAATCCTGAAGTTTAAACCGCATATCATCATCTAAAGCCGATAAAGGTTCATCTAACAAAAGAATTTCAGGCTTTCGAACAATTGCTCTTGCCAACGCTACACGCTGTTTTTGTCCGCCTGATAAATTTTGAGGTTTACTATTTTGCAGTGATTGTAATTCCATTAACTCGATCAGTTCTGAAACCATTTCTTTAGAATCGTTTTTTGATAATGCAAACTCCAAATTTTCTTTTACCGTTAAATTTGGAAATAAAGCAAAGTCTTGAAACACAAACCCAATCGAGCGTTTTTGAACAGGAAGATGAAATTTTCTATTTGAATCGTCCCAAATTAATTCTTCTACTTTTATGGTTACTTTTTCGGCGTCAGTAAGCCCAGATAAAATGCGCAAAATTGTAGTTTTACCAGCACCAGAATTTCCATAAATAGCAACAAATTGTCCCATTTTAATAGTCAAAGAAATATCCAGAGGCAGTTCGCCATCTGCTGTTTGCAGTGTTTTATAAGCATCAATTTGTATCATTAATAAAGAGTGGTTTTTCGAGATTTATTATTGATTAAATGAACAGCTAACAGAATCGTAAAAGAAAATAAAAACAATATTCCTGCGTAAACATTGGCATTATCGTAATTCATCGATTCAACTTCTTCATAAATTGCGATCGAAACAACTTTTGTTTCTTGTGGAATACTTCCTCCAACCATTAATACAACGCCAAATTCACCCAAAGTGTGAGCAAATGTCATAATAATTCCGGTAAATAAGGAAGCGCGAATATTAGGAAGCAAGATTTTTGTTATGGTAGAAAATCTTGATTTTCCCAGTGTAAAAGAAGCTTCCTGCAAAGCTGGCGAAAGATTCTTAAATCCTGATAAAATCGGATTTACCATAAACGGCAGACTATATAAAATGGACGCTAGAATTAATCCTTCAAAAGTAAAAACCAATCTTATATCAAAATAATCGTCTAAAAATTTACCAAAAGCATTTTCTGGACTAAAAGCTATTAAAAGATAAAAACCTAAAACAGAAGGCGGCAAAACCAAAGGCAGACTTATAAGCGCTTCAATAACAGCTTTCAATTTAAATTTGCTGTAGCACAACCAATACGAGATTGGAATTGAAACCACAAAAAGAATTACTGTGGTGATCAAAGCTAATTTTGCGGTAAGCCATAAAGGATCTAGATTAATCATTGGCAGATAAGCTTACTTCGTTTGTTTTTATCAAAGCTAAAACGGCATCATTTCCCTGTAAATTCAATTGTTCGCAAGCATTTGTAGTAATTATGGAAGTGATTTTTTGTTCGTTTATTATTAATGTAATCTGACTTAGAATTTTTCCTTTCTTGAGAGCTTCTATACGACACGGAATTTTATTCTGAATGCTGATTTCTGGATTTAAATCTTTAGAAATAATAACTTCGGTTTCTTTAAAAATAATTTTTACTGTTTTATTTTCTTTTAAATAATCGGCTGAGTTTGGTGTATCTAAAACAATTGAAGAAAAAATAAATTTTTCAGCTTTTACTTTAACTAACGAAATACCTTCATGCGATTGAATTTCAGTTATAATTCCTATTAGTACATTCATTTTATTTGGTGTCGTATCCGTAATATTTTAGAATCGAAATTGCTTTTTTCGAAGATATAAAATTATAAAATTTTAGAGCGTTCGCATTTCCTTTTCCATGCTTTAAAATTACGCATCCTTGCTCTAAAGGAGAATGACTTTTTTCTGGAATAATATAATATTTCCCGCCTTCTTTCTTCATATTTGGCGTAAGCACAAGCGACAAAGCAGTTATCCCAATATCTGCATTTCCTGTCGTAACAAATTGAGTGGCTTGGGTAATATTTTCTCCAAAAACCAGCTTACTTTTTACTTTATCATAGATTTTGTAGAATTTCAAACTTTCTATGGCTTTTTCTCCATAAGGCGCCGTTGCAGGATTTCCTATAGCGATTTTGCGAATGGATCCATCTAAAAGACTGTTTATTTTTACTTTATTCGGATCTCTTTTTTTACTCCAAATAACTAATTTTCCTGTAGCGTACATTTTTACTTTTGAAGCTGTCAATTTATTTTTTTCCAATTGATTGGGATAATCCATATCGGCTGAAAAAAACAAATCAAATGGCGCACCGCTTGAAATTTGTTCGTAAAATTTTCCTGAAGCTCCGTAAGTAAGCTGCGGATTTATTCCAGGATTTTGAATTTTAAAAACCGTAATTATAGAATCTAAAGCTGCTTTAAGATTGGCCGCAGCGACAATGGTAAATTTCTGCTGCGCATTTATAGTTCCAGATAAAAACAGCAAAATTATTGTCGCAACCTTTATAACTCGTTTATTGATATTCATTTCTTTACCGTTTTTCTGGCATTTAGTTCGTACGACTATAAAAGTAAGGATTCTAATTTTAGAAACAAAAGAAAGGCATGCATGTCATTTTTAAATAATTTAAATCTAAGTATGGACGTTTGAACAAAGCATATTCGGACGTTTGAACAAAATAGCTGTTGTGAATACGATATAACTTTGTCCCATCAAATAATTAAAATTTATAAAAAAATGGAACAGAATAATTATCAAGGTGCCTTACAAGAAGCATTAAATTCAGGGTTTAATGCCAAATCTACAGCAAGTGAAGTAATAAACGGAATTAGTCTTGCAGGAAAAACAGTTATTGTAACGGGCGGTAATACGGGTATTGGATTAGAAACTGTAAAAACACTTTCGGCTGCTGGAGCAACAGTGATAGTACCTGCAAGAGACATTGCAAAAGCAGAAAAAAATCTGAAAGAAATAGCGAATGTTTCTATCGAAAAAATGGATTTGATGCAGCCCGAATCTATAGATGCATTTACTCAAAAGTTTCTAAATTCTGGAAGACCGCTGCATTTACTAATTAACAATGCGGGAATTATGTGGGTACCGCTTCGCAGAGACAGCCGAGGTTACGAATCGCAGTTGGCAACCAATTATCTTGCTTTGTTTCAGCTTACTGCAAGTCTTTGGCCAGCATTAAAAAAAGCTCAGGGCGCAAGAGTTGTAAATGTGTCGTCTGGCGGTCATCAGTTTTCTGATTTTAATTTTGATGATCCTAATTTCTTGAACCGAGAATATGAAACACTGCAAGGCTACGGACAGTCAAAAACAGCTGTTAATCTCTTTTCTCTAGAATTGGACAATCGTGCCAAAGCTTACAATGTGCGCAGTTACGCGCTATGTCCAGGAGCCGTTGGAGAAACAGAATTATCAAGAGAAGCTCCGATAGATTTATTACAAAAACTGGGTTACACTGATGCAGAAGGAAACATACTGCCAGAAGTTGCCGCTTCGCTAAAAAGTATTCCGCAGGGTGCATCTACGACAATTTGGGCCGCGACAAGTCCTTTATTAAATACTATCGGAGGCGTTTATTGTGAAAATACAGACGTAGCAGAATTAAATACCGATACTGGAATAATTGGAGGTATTAAACCTTATTCTTTAGACGAATCAAACGCCAAAAGATTATGGCAGTTAAGCGAGCAATTAACTGGAATTACATTTGATATCGGTTAATATTGTATCTTTATAAACACAGTCAAACTATGGATTATCAGGTAAATTATATCACTCCAGAAATTAAACTTTCTAATTACACTGGAAAGCTTTTTAAAACAGAAACCGCATTCTCTGACCATCTTCTGGTGTGGTTAATTTCTGGTGAAACACAAATTATTCAGGCAGATCAGCGTTTTGTGTTTGGTCCTGGGAGTACTTTTTTAATTCCCAGAAATCAGCTTGCAGCGATCATCAATACGCCAAAAGACGGTCTGCCTCATAAAGCTGCCGCCATACATTTGTCGGCAGAAAGACTGAGGAAATTTTACAATCAGAAAAGTACAGAGCCTACTACGATAAACGCAAAGATTTTTAGTTTTCAGCGTCATCCGCTGCTGGAAAGCTTTCTAGCTTCTTTGGTACCTTATTTTGATTTGCCGCATAATTTTCCTGAGCATATTGCTTCTTTAAAAATTACAGAAGCTATTACAATTCTTCAAACAATTGACAAAGATATTGACGCAGTCTTATCTGATTTTGAAGAACCTGGAAAAATAGATTTACTTCCTTTTATGGAAAAGAACTTTATGTTTAATATGCCTATTGAAAAATTCGGATATTTAACTGGACGAAGCCTTACGACTTTTAAACGTGATTTTCATAAGGCTTTCAGCAGTACGCCGCAACGATGGCTGACAAGAAAAAGATTGGAAGCAGCGCATTATCAAATTGCAGAAAAAAACAAAAAACCATCTGAAGTTTATTACGAAACCGGCTTTGAGAATTTATCTCATTTTTCGGCTGCGTTTAAAAAACAATTTGGATGTTCACCTAGTGAAATTCAGAAAACGAATTTCAGTTACTCAAAATAATAGAAAAATTTATATCATACTATTCATCTCTTCAACATCGACTGCCAATTTATTAAATAAAAAAACTCCTTAAAAACTTAAGGAGTTTTTCGGCAGCCGGCGGGTGCCTGAATTTGTATGCAGTAACTAACTAAATCATTGTACAGAACCCTCAGACGAACCCCGCCGGTCCCCTGTTATTTTTCTGACTGATTGAGCTATTTATTATTACTGTAAAAGCAAAATTATGATAATGATCGATTAAAATTTTATAGAATATTGGGATAAGATTACAGTATTCAAAGTTTTTCTTGTGCATGAACATTGAAGACTTTCAATCAAAAATAAGTTTAATTTCAATTATCCGACGATATTTCGTTGCTAATCAATTTTTTGAAATTTTAAACTTCCGTACATAATTATCAATACCTTCGTATTGCCAGTTTAACTTAAGAAAAATGTCTTCTAACCACTACAACGCATTTTTACTTCTCCTTGTTATGCTTACATTTGGAGATCTAAATGCTTGGGCTTCCATCAAAAACCAAAAACAAATTGAAACCGCAGAAAAAAGCCTGTCTGCTCCAAAAAATAATTTTCATAATGACTATACAGAGCAACAGGTAAAAAAAGCAGAAAGAACGCTGCAACAATTACCTGAAAGTATTGAAAAAATCAAAACTTTACTAGAAGTAAGTGATTGGTATGAAGCTTCTTATGACAACCCTCAAACACTACTCAAAGCATTTCAATACGCCGAAGATGCACTTCAGATAAGCCAGTCGCTGCATTCTGATATTTATGGTGGTAAGTGTTATCTGCAGCTTTCCATGATTTATCAGCTGCGAAATAATAATCAGATGATTGAAGTCAGCGCTAGAAAAGCAATTGCTCTGTTATCAAAAACAAATCAGCTGGATGATTTGGCAGAATCCTGGGTGATGGTTTGGTCAGCAAAAATGAGAACTCTTGCACCGATAGCTGAGAGGTTGGATCCAATTTTTAAAGCTGCAGTTCTATTCGAAAAAACAAAAAACAATAAAAGAATTGGCGACTGCTACAGAGAAATAAGTGAATTGTACTTTTCGCATTCCGATTTTAATAAGTCTCTATCCTATCTCAAAAGAGCCATATTTTATTATAAAGCAGCCCATCTTAACGAAAAAGCTATTTATCCCATTTCTTCCAGACTGCATATTATTTATGAAGCCGAAAAAAGAAATAATGATATTATAAAACTTCAAAATAAAGCCATTCTGCAACAGAGTAAACTCAATAACGAGGTATTTTTAAGAAACACTATCGTTACTTTTACAGTGCTTCTACTTGTAATTTTGGGTCTTCTTTACAAAAGTTTCAGATTTAAAAAGAAGACAAATAAAATACTCAAAACACAGCAGGAAGAAATCAATAAAAAAAATAATACACTTCAAAATCTTGTAACTGAAAAAGAATGGCTTTTAAGAGAAATTCATCACAGAGTCAAAAATAATCTGCATATGGTTGTCGGTTTATTGGCAAGTCAAGCAGAATTTTTAAAAAGTGAAGAAGCCGTTCAAGCCATCAATAACAGCCAGAACAGGATTCAGTCGATGTCATTAATTCATCAAAAACTATATCAGTCAGAAAGTTTGTCGGTTATAGATATGCCTTCTTATATTTTTGAACTGACAGAATACTTAAAAGACTCTTTCGAAATAAGGAATTCAATCCGCTTTATTTTGGATATAGACAGTTTTACTCTTCCTTTATCACATTCAATTCCGATTGGATTGATTTTTAATGAAGCTGTTACAAATGCCATCAAATATGCTTTCAAAAAACAGGAAAACGGAATTATAGACATTTCTCTAAAAACAATAGATCATCAACATTATATTTTAACTATTAAAGACAATGGTATTGGTCTCCCCAATGATTTTGATCCTTACAATAATCCTTCATTAGGCATAAAATTAATGCATGGATTAGCTGCCGATATTGAAGGCCAGTTTTTAATTACGAATGAAAACGGTACTAAAATAACCTTGAAATTTTTCATCAAAGAAAATAATCTGGATTAATTTAATTTTATAAAATGCCAAAATCACTTAAAATATTAATTGTCGAAGATCAATTTGTAGAAGCCAATCATTTACGATTGATGTTGAAAAAAGCTGGACATACCGTAACTGGAATGGCGCGCTCAGTTTCAGATGCAAAATATTATATTGCGCAGGAAAGACCAGAATTGGTTCTACTGGATATTTACCTTTCTGGAAAAGAAACTGGCATTGACCTTGCCGAAATATTAAAAGAAGACAATATTCCCTTTATTTATCTTTCTGCAAACTCAAACGAGCAGGTTCTTAATAAAGCAAAATTGACACATCCTTATGGTTTTTTGGTAAAACCATTTAGAGAGCAAGATTTATTAGTAACAATTGAAATTGCCAAATACCATCAGGAACACGGCATAGAATCCTCTATAAGGAAAGAACTTTTATTTCAAAAACAGCTGAAAACAATTATTCAAAAAAGCGGTAATTGGGACGAAAGAGTATTAAACATTATTAAAGCACTGCAGTCTCTTATTTCTTTTGATCTCGTAATGGCTGTTTTTTATATGGAAAATACATTATCTAACAGAGTTTTAGGATACTCGAGAACGGGATTACATGAATACCAAAAAATAGGAATTGAAGAATTGCAAAACATTACAGCTTTAAAAGAATCTGAAATAAATGAATTGCGAAACAAAAGCAAAGTTGAAACGGAAGCTACGTTTTATAATGGTGCAGACTTTTTAAAAATATGTGATAAAACGCCTATCAAAAAAATGATTGCTACGGCAATGAACATGAAATCAAATTTGATGCTTCCAGTTCCTTTATCCTTTAATGAAAATGGCGGACTTTACTTGTCTTTTTTCAGCCGTCAAGCTGAAACGTACAATAAAAATCATCTCACATTATGTGAAAGATTGCAGCAGCCTTTAATTTACGCCATAGAAAATTTAATACATGCTGATAAGAAAAACAATCAGAAAACGAGTTCTTCTATTGCTCAAAAAAAAATCCAAAACATCAAAATATCTGGTTTTGAATCTATTGTTGGTAAAAGTCCAGTTTTACTAAAGTTGTTCGATAACATTATTCAAGTTGCGCCTGCAGATACTACCGTTTTAATTACGGGCGAAAGCGGCACAGGGAAAGAAAGTATCGCCAACAGCATTCAGCAGTTATCTAACAGAAAAGAACAGCCTTTTGTAAAAATCAATTGTTCTGCACTTCCGCCAAGTCTGATAGAATCTGAACTATTTGGTCACGAAAAAGGATCATTTACAGGAGCAACCGATAGGCGAATTGGTAAGTTTGAGCAAGCCAATAACGGAACTTTATTTTTGGATGAAATTGGCGATATGCCTCTCGAAATGCAGGCTAAATTATTACGAGCAATTCAGGAAAAAGAAATTGAACGTGTTGGTGGCAATCTTCCTATCAAAGTAAATGTGAGAATAATTGCTGCGACCAATTGTAAGCTGGAAAAAGAGGTTGCAGATGGGCGTTTCAGGCTCGATTTATACTATCGCTTAAATGTATTCCCAATTCAATTACCGCCGTTAAGAGAACGAAAAGAAGATATAGGACTTCTTGCACGTCATTTTATTGCGGTATATAGTTCTAAAACGGGAAAAAATGTAAACGAAATATCCGAAAGTGCTTTAAAAAGTCTTTTGTCGTATCAATGGCCGGGAAATATTCGCGAACTCGAAAATCTTATTGAAAGAAGTATACTATTGGCTAAGACCGATACTATCGAACATATTCCGCTTCCTGCTTTTGATGAAACCAAGATAAGTAATTCGTCAAATGAGTGGTTTTTCAAAACCATTCAGGAAAACGAAAGAGAACATATTATTAATGTTTTAGAAAAATGCAACGGAAGAATTAGAGGCGCAGGCGGAGCATCAGAAATCTTAGGTCTTCCTCCTACTACACTCGCTTCACGAATGCAGAAATTAGGAATTAAGAGAAGTCATTTTTAATGGTTAATTGTTAATGGTTGATGGTTGACACCAAGCAAAACTTATAACTTATAACTTATAACTTATAACTTATAACTTATAACTTATAACTTATAACTCCAAAAAGACGATATAAAGTCGTTTGTTTTTCGTTTTACGACGAAATATGGTTTAGTAAAATCATATTAAAAACCACAATATACTAATAATCAAATAATTGCATAAAAGGTTCGGTTTTAGTTTACAGTTTGGCATAACATTAAAACAATGTATTATGCTCACTGAAAACCCTACTACAATTCTCTTTATTACGGGCGCTTTTGTTAGTAATAAATGCTGGGACGAGTGGAAAGACTTTTTTGAAAATAAAGGTTTTAAAACTCTAGCACCAGCATGGCCTTACAAAGATGCTCCTGCAAGTGTTTTACGCGATCGTCATCCAGATTCGCAGATTGCGGGACTGCGGTTAACGCATCTTATTGAGCACTTTGAAAACATCGCCAAAAATCTGCCTCAAAAACCCATAATTATAGGTCACTCTATTGGCGGATTAACAGCGCAGATATTATTGCAGCGAGGTTTGGCATCGGCTGCTATTGCCATACACTCTGTTCCGCCGCAGGGAATCATGACTTTTAAATTTTCTTTTCTAAAAGCGGGCTGGGGACCTCTGGGCTTTTTTACTTCGACAAAAAAAACTTTCTTAATGAGTTTTCCGCAATGGCAGTACGCTTTTACAAACGGAATGCCCGAAGAATGGCAGGACAAAGCCTATTGTGAATCTGTGATTCCAGAATCGAAATTGATTGTTCGTGACACCATAACTTCTGTCGCAAAAATAGATTTCCAAGCACGGCATAAACCATTGTTATTAATCGCAGGATCTGCAGATCACACTATTCCCGAATCACTTAATTATTCCAATTATAAAAAATACACCAACAAAAATTCAATCACCGATTTTAAGGTCTTTCCAGATCGAAATCATTTTGTTTTAAACCAGCCCGGCTGGCAGGAAATTGCAGTTTACATACTAGATTGGATTGCAAAACTTCCTGCATAAAATTTCTAATAACCAATTATTTATTAACCCTTTCAAAATTTACATTATGAAAACGAATTTATTTAAAACTACTTTTTTAAATTTTAAAAGTAAAACAACCCAATTTTTAACTTTGGGACTTTTAGTACTGACTTTAATTTCTTGTAATAAAAAAACAGAAGAAACTCCTGCTACAGAAGCTAAACCTGCCGAAACAACCGAAACAGCAGAAGTTGCACCAGCAAATCCGCCGGCAAATTTTAAACACGCAACAGCAACGGTAAACGGAATCAAAATTCATTACGTTATTGGCGGACAAGGTGATCCTTTGGTTTTAGTTCACGGTTTTGGGCAAAACTGGTACATGTGGAATCGCTTACTGCCAGAACTTTCTAAACATTTTACGGTTATCGCTACCGATTTAAGAGGCGTTGGAGAATCTGACAAACCAGAAGGCGGTTACGATAAAAAAACAATGGCATCTGATGTTCATGAACTAGTAAATCAGCTTGGGTACAAAAAAATCAATTTGGCTGGACACGACATCGGACTTATGGTCGCTTACGCTTACGCTGCACAGTATGGAGAAAGTGTAAACAAAGTCGCTTTAATGGACGCACTTTTGCCTGGTGTTGAACCTGTTTGGTCTAACGTAAAAGGATCTGCATGGTGGTTTGGTTTCTTTGCATGGCCATCTTCCGGAGATATTGTAAAAGGAAAAGAAAAAGAATTCTTAACTAATTTTTGGCCAGTTGTGGGGCATGTAAAAGATCCGTTTACGGCTGAAGAAACTACAGAATTTATTAGAGCTTATGCTGTCGAAGGTGGCACAACTGCTGCGTTTAAATGGTTTGGCGCATTTGATCAGGACGGAAAAGACAATGTTATTTTTATGAAGAAAAAGCTAAAAATGCCATTATTAGCAATGGGTGGAGAATATTTCGCCGCAGCATTCCTTAAAGATCACTCCAAATTAGTGGCAGAAAATGTTACCGAATCTAAAATCGCTGGTTCAGGTCACTGGTTGGTTCAAGAAAATACTGCTCAGGTACAAAAAGATTTACTTGCTTTTTTTCTAAGTAAATAATCAAAATATTTAATGCTAAAATTATTTTAAACATATAGAAACATAGATTTTCTATTTTTTTGAAAGGCCGAAAAAGAGAAACTTGTTTCTCAACACATAGATTATAATTACATAACAGCTATGTTAATTGATGCAAGTGAAACGCCTTTTACACACAATCTATATTCTATGATTCTATGTGTTTAAAAAAATCATAATTACCTTAATTTTTTTTATGAAAAATATATTATTAATTCTATTGCTTTCTGCGGGCTTGTCAATTCAAGCCCAGCAAAAAGCTGATCTGATTATTTATAATGGAAAAATTGCAACGATGCAGAAACAAAACGAATTTGTTCAGGCAATTGCAATGAAAGACGGAATTATTCTGGACATCGGAACTGAGAAAAACATTCTTTACTCTTATAAATCATCAGAAACAAAATTGATTGATGCCAAGGGAAAAACAGTAATTCCTGGGCTGAATGACAGTCACATGCACGTGATTCGCGAAGGTTTAAATTACAATTCAGAATTGCGCTGGGATGGTATAAAAACCTTAAAACGCGCTATG
>NZ_CAMLIX010000141.1 GCF_946479975.1 uncultured Flavobacterium sp. | reverse complement strand
GTTTATACTCCTGCAAATCCTGGACATGATGGAAATCCTACCGAATTGCGGGCAAAAGTACATCCAGATCTTATTAAAACTGGATTTGTAGATATTGTAAATAACATCAGCAGACTGATAGATTCTTTACCAGAAAAACCTTTGGTAATTGGTCATTCGATGGCAGGTATGGCAGTTTTAAAACTAGTCGAATTAGGAAAAGCCGCTGCTGGGGTTAGTATTGATGGTGCTCCTCCGAAAAATGTTTTTCCGCCGTTTCAGACCTTAAAAACGGTACTGCCTGCTTTTGGCTTTTTTTCTTCAAAGAAATACTTTATGGGAAGCAGAGATTGGTATGATTACGCATTTTTTAATACCCTGCCCGATACACAGAAAAAAATTGCTTTTGAAAAATTTGCAATTCCTGAAAGTTATAAAGTGAGCCGTGAACTGGTATTAAATTCGTTTTCGAATATCAATTTCAAAAAGCCTCATGAACCTATTCTTTTTATTGGCGGTGGCAGTGATCACATATTTCCTTCTAAGCTTACCGAAACAATAGCCCGAAAATATCTAGATAATACAGGTCGTGTTGATCTTAAAATATTTGATGGTAAAAGTCATTTTATTTGTGGTGAACCGGGATGGGAAATAATTGCAGACTATATTCTTAATTGGTACGAAAAACTGTAATTTTTTGATTTTGAATTGGTATAGCTTATTCACTATTCGGTATCAAAAATTACTAGCAGCTTAAACAGAAAACACATCAGATAAAAAAAATCCTGTACTTTCATACAGGATTTTTCTACTTATAACTAACAGAAATTAACTCTAAAAAACTTCCAATTTTATTTCGAAAATTCAACAGTTTTTAATTTTTTCCAGCTTCCACGCGTGAAATCAGGAATTTCGACTGGTGCCGAATTATTGTCCAAGGAAATCTCCGTTAACGGACTCAAACATGACCATTCAGCTAAATCATAAACATCCATATCAAGCGGAAGCCCTTTTTGAATGCAATAAAACATGCGGTAATCCATAATGAAATCCATACCGCCGTGACCTCCAACTTTTTTCGCCATTTCTTCAATATCTTTTACAATAGGATTTTTATATTTCTCCATTAAAACCTTTTTTACATCTTCAGAAACAAATTCCTCAGCATTCAAATTCTGATAATTCTTAGCAATATCTGCTCCGGCTTCTTTCGCGTCAATAGCATAACCTTCTACTGGGTATTTGTTCGAAAATCCTTTTGTTCCAGATAATTGATACATTCTGCTGTATGGTCTTGGACTTGTTACATCATGCTGAATCTGAATCGTTTTACCCATTTCGGTGCGAATCATCGTCATGGTATGATCTCCATTTCTGAAATCAGTTACCACTTCTCCTGTCTTTTCTTTTATAAACGCAGGATTTCCAACTGCCTTTGTATCCATCGAAACCAAAAAATTCATTTTATCTCCTCTATGAATATTCAAAGCCAGACAAGCCGGTCCCATACCGTGCGTTGGATAAACATCTCCTCTATGTTTTCGGTTATAGTCCATACGCCAGTTGTTCCAATAATTACCCCAATACGGCTGAAGTCCGTGAATATAAGAACCTTCTGCATGGAGAATTTCTCCAAAAACTCCCTGTTGCGCCATATTTAAAGTTGTCAATTCAAAAAAATCATAAACGCAGTTTTCCAGCATCATGCAATGTTTTCTAGTCTTTTCAGCAGTATCGATTATATCCCAGATTTCTTTCATTGTCAAAGCTCCCGGAACCTCAACGGCTGCATGTTTTCCATCGTTCATTGCTTGTACGGCAATATTCGCGTGGTGTTTCCAATCGGTGACAATATATACTAAATCTACATTGCTCAGCTTTGTAACCTGTTTCCAAGCGTCTTCACCAAAGAATTCCTGTGCTTTAGGTTTTCCGTGCTTCACTAAAGTATCATTGGCGGCTTTTGTTCTATCTTCAAGCATATCGCAAAGTGCTACAATTTCGACCCCGGGAATATGTGTTATTCTTTCTACCGCTCCAGTGCCACGCATCCCTAAACCAATAATTCCGACACGAACTACAGGAATTGCCGGCGTCGCCAAACGTAATACATCAGTTTGTCCTTTTGCTCTTTTTGGAGCTTTTGTCTTGATAAGCTGAGCTGATACATCACAAACTTTTAAAAGTAAAAATGCAATCAGTAAAATTTTTAAACTTGAACTTTTCATTTTTTTTTATTTAATAGTAATATTAGATTTAGACCTTCTGGTTGTTATTTGTTTTTTTACACTTTTATATAAGTTTTGTTTTTGTGCATGTACCAAAGTATGAAATAAAGAATTCCGAAACCCGCCAGATCGCAAAATGCATCATAATAAGCCCCTGTGTATTGTTCGAAACCAAATAATACTTGTTTTGAAATTAAAGAGAAATTCAGAACATGCGAACCTACATAAGCCGCAATGGCATTTACACCAATAACCTTAAACAGATAGGCCCATTTTGTATATCCTTTAACATCGATAATCCAGTAAAACAAGGCTAGCAGAACAAAACTTATTCCTGATGAAAACAATACAAAAGAACTCGTCCATATTTTTTTTATAATCGGATGCCAGATCCCTATCAGTAATGAAACGGAAAATGCGATTATGCCAATTACAGCAAGATACAACGCTATTTTTGGTCTTGGTAATGAGGATAAAAGCAATTCTCCTGCAAATAATCCTGATAATGTTGTTGCTGTAAATCCGAGACCTGTTAAAAGCCATGAATATTGTGTCTGATCGTAAAAACGTCCAAAAACTTGCTGATCAATATAAATGGGCAGATTTTCATTTGGAAGCAATTGAAAATGATGTCCAAAAAAGTTCGGAACAGCTAATAATACAGCGTACAGAATAAGACAAAAAGCAAAAAATAAGTATCTTCCTTTTTTTGATAAATTGAGATACGCCAAACAAGAAAACAAATACCCAACTGCAATAGCTTGTAATGTATTACTGAAAATGTGAAACTTCGTAATATCTAGAAATAAGAGATTTCCCTGAACAATCCATCCTAAAATAAACAGGATTACAAATCGTCTGAAAATATGAAAATACAAATTACTGTCTGATCCTGAATTTCTTTTTCCTAATGAAAACGGAATTACAACACCTACAACAAAAAGAAACAAAGGCATTATAACATCATAAACATGAAATCCTAACCACTCCGGATGTTCAAACTGATCGGCAAGGGTTTTGGTGAAATCAGTTTTGGCAGCCACATTCAAATTATAAAAGAATCGATCGGCAACGATTATCATTAACAAATCAAATCCTCGCAGCACATCAACAGACATTAATCGGTTATTTGCAATGGCTTTATTCATAGTATCTCTATTCTTTTTAGGTAATAATAATCGGCTGATTTGATTAGTGAATCGAAAAACGACCAATTATTTTAAATATGTTAACTCGATAGCTTGTGCCATTTGACATGAAATTACAGCTTCAAAAAACGTTAAGTGTAAATGGCACAATTGAGCAGCTATCGAAGGGCAAACTATAATTCTAAAGTAGAAAATTTAGGTGCTTCAGGGAAATTGGCAACTGCCGCCCAGCCAGAAGTCAATTCGGTAAATGCAATACCAATTGATTTTCCTAAAGTTCCCAATTGTGATTTCGGAATACTAAATTCTATCGCATTGGTTGTCGAATTCAGACTTACAACTGCAGAAGCTGTCAAATTTGCTCCAGAACCTGCAATAGCATTCCAGCCCCATCCTCCATTTGGATCCGTATGGTTATAAAATGCTCCCCATCCATTTGTTACAACAGGACCTTCGAACAAAAATTCTGCTCCCGAACCCTGAGCCCAATTGGAGTGTAAAAATCCAGTCTGCGTATTTCCATCTGTATTGATGAACATATCGACCAATTCCATCTGCATTTTTTTATTTCCTTCCAAATAGACATTTACATTTGGACCTCCCGTCCAGATTTTGATTTTCTGAATAGAACCATTTCCTGACGTATTTTGATCTGTAACTGCAACATCATCCCAATCTGCAAATTTTCCGTCGATTTTAATGTCAATTATTATGATTTTAGGAGCTGTTATCACTTTTGTAACAAAAGCTTCTTCTCCGGCCTCGTTAATTACAGTCAAAGAAACTCTTATCTCTCCACCAATTTTATACGTGTAAATAGGATCTTTTTCATCAGACAAATAATATAAATCTCCAAAATCCCATCTGTATTTTGTACCGTTTGTAGATAAATTGGTAAAAGTAAAAGTGCTTCCGTCATTTGTAAATGAAAAATCTGCAACTGGTTTGTTAGCCGAATCAGAAGAAGAACTATCGCTGGAACAAGCTGTCAGTAGAAAAAAAGTGACTAGCATTGTGATGTACTTGGTTAATTTTATTTTTTTCATGGTTTTTTAATTTAAATGTTTTAATAACTATTTAATGATAACCGTTTGAGATAATTTATTGAATCCCGTTGTCGCTTCCCATACGCCAGTATTCGCAAAGCGGATGCAGTAGTCTGGTCTGTCTGCCAGTTTAGAAGAACCGTCTTCCACTTTAAGAAGTAATTCATATGATCCAGCTGAAACCTCAGATAAGCTCACAGATTCTTTTAAAGTAAAAGCTGTTTTTGGAACCACCTTTCTAACATCGAAAGTTAATTTTTTCTTGTAGATCGTTCCATTTGTAGTTGATCTTAAAATGAGATACGCATTTTTTGCATTATAAACTGGTGCAAAACCAAGATTGTTTATCAAGGCATTTAATTCTAAAGATCCATTTACAGTCACTTCCTTCTTAATACTTGAAGATACCAGCACAAGTCTGTAACCCAGCTTTCTTTCAAAATCGGTAAAACAATTATTATTTCTCCATTCTTGTAAGACTGGACCGTAATAGTCTAAATTTAAATATGTCCATTTTAAAAGCGTCATTTCCTGTTCTGCAATGTTGCAGCTTGCAATTGGCACATTGGCTGGCGGACAAGTTTCTCCTCCGGTTGGGACAAAAAGAGCTTCATTACTGATATATGTTTTTTCTGCCGTTACATTTACATAAGTTCCGTAATCGTCTATACTTGCCATAAAGCAATCATTATGAAAGCCCAAGCGAGCTGTATTTGTTGTTCCATAACCAACTGCAGCGTCCATTGCTGTTGTCGTAGCAACAAAATCTTGTTTGATTTTTGGTGTTCGTACCTGAATTTTAATTTCTTTAGGAAAAGACTCTAAAAGCTTATTCAAAATTATTTTTTTATTGGCTTCTGTAGTCAATTGATTAGTAGTATAATACCATTCTCCCCAAGCTCCCACAAAACCTGCCTGAACAAAAGCAATAACATCTTTGTTTTCTTCTAAAATAGGTTTAAGCTGATCTAAATGTCCCGAAATCACAGCAACAGAAGCATCAGTACCATCTTGCGCATCTGTGTAGGCAAAACGTAAAACGCATTTTAAACCCGACTCCCTTAAACGTGTAAAGTCGGTTTTGATAAGATCTAACTGCGCCTGACTTAGCGCTGCAGTTTTGAACTTCTCCAAATAATACAAACGCAGTATTAAACTCACGTTTTCTTTTTTGAGATTAGCCAAAGAAGCAGTGGTCATGGCAGCACCTTCTGAATTTACCTGCCACGTATGCATAAAACCACGTTCTGGATTGGTAAAAACTTCGTTCGAAGCAGTATAATTGACTGTTGCTCCATCGGTAGTTCCGCCCTTACCTTCCCCTCCTTCACTTTGACAGCTTGAGGCAAGATTTATAAAAAGGCAGAATAGTATCAATAGTTGTTTCATATTTTTATAATTAAATTATCTGATTAATACATTTAAAGTCTTCTCAAAAAGAAATTAATTATATCCTGTGTTCTGAATGAATTTACCTTTTCCTTCACTTATTCTTGCTAAAGAAAAAGGAAACAATGCTTTGTAAGGCGCGCTTTGACTTGCTGCACCATTTAAAGCAAGTGCATGCTCTGTAAATTTACCATGTCTGATAAGATCAGATCGATATTGTCCGTTTTCACACCAATATTCATGAGATCTTTCTACCAATATCATATTATTGAAACTTGCCAAAGTGTTATAATTTGCCAATTGAATTTCGCTGATTTTAGCTCTTCTTCTCACAATATTTACCAAGTCAACAGCTTCCTGAGTTGGGGTTCCTGTTCTATTTACAATCGCTTCTGCTTTAGACAATAGTACATCGGGATAACGGTACACAATAATATCTACAGTTGTTAATGCAGTTGTTCTTGCCGCATCTGGATCAATTTTTAATGGAATTGGTCCTAACTGCATATAATTGGCTGGATTCTGTCTGTTGTAGGTTACACCATCTGTTCCTGTAAATTCTGAAATAAGAGCTTCTTTACGAATGTCAGTTGCTTCAAATGTATCATAGAAAAACCATGAACTCTGAATTGTTCCGTAACCTCCGCGTCCTGGAAAGTTTGCCGGTAAAACCATTAATTGCCATTGATTTTCGCTTGTTCCTGCGTAATTTGCTGGAACTGCCCAGATTACTTCTCTGCTTTCTGTTGGTGCTTTAATACCCCACAAACCTGCATAATCATCTTCCAATCCATAATAATTTAAGGCGATAATAGCGTTGGCTTGTTCCTCTACTTCTGCCCATCTTTTTTCATGAAGATATAAGCGAATTAAAATCATTCTCGCTAATCCGCTGCTGAATCTCCCGTAAGCAGTTTCGGCAGGCGATTTTAAATCTGCGGCTGCATCTTTAAGATCTTTTTCGATAAAACTTACCATTTCGGCATTTGAAAGCCTTGCCAAAGGCTCTTCTTTCAACGGATTTTGGAGAACATCCAAAGGAGCAACTACAAGCGGTCCGTACATATCATAAAGTTCGTAAGCCAATAATCCTCTTGCACATTTTATTTCGGCAACGGCCTGTTTTTTAATCAGTTCATTTACTTTAGATTTCTCGATTCTGTCAATACTCAAAGTCATACCACTTATCTTATTGTAAAAAGTATCATAAAAACGAGTGACTGCTGTCGACGTAGCTTTATAACTGTGCAGAGACGCTTCCTGCTGTACTCCATAAGGTCCCTGAAGAATTTCTGTTGTAGCATCCAGCATAAACATTAATCCATTTTCTGAAGTGGTATGAATTCCACTTCCATAAGAGCCTCTAAGCGGATAATAAGCCGATGCCACAATTGCCTGAATATCTGCCTCAGAACTTGGAAATATGCTCGGATTGATTTCATCATAATTGATTGACTCTAAATCTTCACTACATCCTGAAAAAACAAATAGTAATAAAACTATTGCGTAATTTTTTAAATTTTTCATCTTTTTTTATTAAAATTTAAGATCAATTCCTACTGTGTATGTTCTTACATTTGGATACGCTGCTGCGTAACCATCTGTTTCAGGATCAATACCATTATATTTTGTAATGGTAAAAAGATTTTGTCCGTCTAATCGAACCGCTGCTCCCTGCATATATTTTCCAAACCATTTTTTCGGAAGATTATATGTTAATGAAACGCTCTGTAATCTTACAAACGAAGCATCTTGCATAAAGAAATCTCCAGAACCGTATTGTGTGTATCCAAAATGAGATCCTGGTCTTGTATTGGTCGGATTATCAGGTGTCCATCTGTTGTAGACATTTCTAATGGCATTTCTGCCGTTTTGCGCCACACCAACTGCGGTTACACCATAAGCAAAATCAGTTTGATCGATGATTTTTCTTCCGAACATTCCATTAAATTGAAAGTTCAACTGAAAGTTTTTCCACGTAATTGTATTGCTTAATCCTGCCACAAAATCAGGATCTGCTGAACCTAATAATACTGTATCAGCTTCATCAATTTTTCCATCAGGTGCTCCTGTTCTTAAAAAGACACCATTTTCGTCTGTAACCGGATTTCCGGCGCCATCTCTCACAAAACCATTTAAATCTTTAATTTTAATTTGTCCCGGATATAAATCTGGCTGTGCCGGAACTATTTCGCCTGTCTGCATTACACCATCGGCAATTTGCATGTATTGTGCACGAACAGGATCGTTATAACTTTCATAAACAGATGGTTTCCAGTCTGGCGCTCTTTCTTTCCATTTTGTTTTAAATTGAGAGTATGTAAATGTGCTTATCCATTTAAAATTCGGAATATCAACATTTACAGTACTTACCGTAAGTTCCAAACCTTTACTTTGTGTACTTCCTATGTTTGCCCATACAGTATTTATTTCCTGATAACTGTTGATTGGTTTTAAAGTCAACAAGTCCGAAACCACTCTGTCATAAATCTCAAATGCTCCATAAACTCTTTTATTAAACAATTCGAAATCAAGACCAAAGTTTTTCTCTGTTGTTGTTTCCCATTTCAAATCAGGATTTTCAAGTCTTGAAGGAAAAACGCCAATTAAAATAGATTCGTCCGGATTTAAGTAAGCTGGCTGTGCATAGAAAGCGCCAAAAGCACTTCCTCCAATTGAGGCATTACCAGTCTGTCCATATCCAAATCTAAATTTAAGCTGAGAAACATAATTATCAATAGATTTCATAAATGATTCCTGCGAAGCATCCCAACCCACGGCAACAGATGGAAATAATCCGTACTTATTATTTTTTGCAAAAACACTCGCACCGTCACGACGAATTGTCGATGTCAACATGTATTTATCTTTGTATGAATAATTGAATCTGGTGAAATAGGAAATGAAATTATTTTCTGTTTTTGAAGATGCCACAACTTTTGTCCCTGCTCCGGCATTCATATTATTCCATAAAAAAGCATCTGTAATAAAATTGCTATTTCCTAAACTAGCGGTTTCTGTTCTATAGGTTTGCTGAGAATATCCAACCAACAAACCGAACATATTGTCTTCCATTAATTTTTTAGTATAATTTAATGTGAAGTCAAATAAGTCATCATTTTTCTTTTCTGAATTAATTGATGCTTTTCCATTTTCTAAAGCTCCATATAAGGTTGTTCTTGGCAGATAGGTATTTCTGTTTGAATTTCCCTGATCAAAACCTGCCTGAAATCTAGCCGTAAGACCAGATATTGGTTTTATTTCTGCATAAAAATTAGTAAGCTGCCTATCGATCGAACCTTCATCTGAAATGGTAAGCAGAGAATATGGATTCGGCTCTAACGCACTATCTGGATTTATAGGATAATTACCGAATTCATCGATTGCTAGAATATGAGGTCCCTGCTGTATTGCTGCTCTAATAATTCCGGAATTTTCAAATTGGGCTAAATCTTGTCCTGTTACCGGATCAAATTGTCCACCTAATTGTGAGTTCTGATTTTTAATTCTACTTTTTGTCATATTCATACCAAAAGTGACGTAATCTGTCAGCTTTTGATCGATACTAAAGTGCAGCGTTGTTCTTTTTAAACCAGAATTTTTAATAACACCATCCTGATTGAATAAGTTTCCTGATAAAAAATATTTGGTAGATTTTGTTCCTCCTCGCAGTGAAAGGTTATTTTGCTGAATGATTCCATCTCTTGTAACCAATCCAAGCCAGTCTGTTCCTCTTCCGGCATTTCTAATTTCTTCATCCGAATAAATTCTTTTGTACGGAATTCCGTTCACAGGAGCTGCATTTGCTTCTTCTAAAGTTTTTGGAGAATATGGATATACTTTATTGATAAATTCCCAGTTTTCTTTTGCCGCATCATTTCTAAGCTGCATCCATTCTTTCAAATCTAAAACTTCATAACTATTGTTGTACTGCTGATAAGAATAAGATCCAGAATAATCTACTCTCACATCTCCTTCTTTCCCTTTTTTAGTTGTAATTAAAATTACCCCATTTGCCGCTCTGGCACCATAAATTGCTGTAGAACTTGCATCTTTTAAGACCTCAATAGATTCAATATCATTTGGGTTAAAAGAGTTTAAAATACTTTGTGTACCGCCTGTGTAACGATTACCTGTTGCCGGCTGTTCTAAATTGGTAATAGGAAAACCATCTACAACAATCAGCGGATCGTTACTGGCGTTTATAGAACCCGCACCACGAATCTGAATATTAAATCCACCTCCAGGCTGCGCACTATTTTGAGAGATCTGCAAACCTGCCACTTTACCTTGAAGCGCTGGTAGAACAGACGGCGTAGAAGATAATGTTAACGCTTCTCCTTTTACAGAAGAAATAGATCCCAGTACATTTTTCTTTTTCTGAGTTCCATAACCAACAACAACTACCTCATTAAGGTCTTTTGATGAAGGAACCATTGAAACTCTTAGGTTTGTAGCATTATTTATTTGAACTTCTTTAGTTTCATATCCTACATACGAAAACAATAAAGCTGTTGTGCTAGAAGGAACTACAATTGTAAAACTTCCGTCAAAATCTGTTGTTGTTCCTCTTGGTGAGCCTTTTGGTAAAATTGTAACTCCGATCATCGGCTGTCCCAATTCGTCTAAAACCACACCTTTAATGGTGATGTCGGCTTCTGATTTGTTTTCTGTGATTTCCGAGTTTTCACTGCTGTCCGACGTTGATGCCGCGTTTACTTCAAAAACAGTTGCTATCAAAAATAAAAGTGTAATTATTGCTTTTAAAGTAAATCTTATTTCTGTATAGCTACTGCACAGTAACTTGTTACTTTTTTTCATATTATTCTGGTTAGTTAAATGATTAATTGAAAAACAAACTTTGTGTGCATAAAAAATGGTTAGGGCTTTTATCAATCACAAAGTGTAAGCGTTCTGTTTATGTTTTTTTTGATCTCATAATTGTTTTTTATTTGTTTTGTTTTTTGTTTTTGTTAGTTGTCTTTTTGATTTTGATTCAGCTTCTCTTTCTCACTTAAAATCAACTGAATATTTTGGTTTCTTTTTGTTCTAAAATCTCACTGCATTTTTTTATTTTAAAAGGTTATTTGACTGAAAAATAAACCGATAAAAAATGCCTTTTTACATTTACTTATGGCTAAACTAAATAATATTTTTAAATAAACAATGCTAAAAACAAAAAAATGTGTTCGTGCACATTAAAAAAGTGTTTTCGAGCACATTTTTTAGAAAAAGTATTATTAAATTTTTATTCTTTTTAAATTAGAAGATGTAAGAATTCATTTTTTTATCAAAAAAATTCAAATAAAATTCAAATATGATTCTAATGATTTTGATATTCGTTTATTTAAAAATCACAGCATAAAATCCATTCAAATGCATTATTATAAAATTTACATTCGATTTACTATTAATTTTTCCTATTTCGATGACTCTTAAATTGCTGACAAAATCTTACACTAAATCTTCAATTACAGTGATAAATTTTTCTGCTAATTCATCTGCCTTTTCTTGAGAAATACTCTCGGTGTAAATTCGAATTATTGGTTCTGTATTTGACTTTCGTAAATGCACCCATTCTTTGTCAAAATCAATCTTAACTCCATCGATACAATTCGGTTTTTTGTCACTAAATTTTTGAGTGATTTTCTTTAGAACTTCATCGACATTGATTTGCGGAGTCAACTCAATTTTACTCTTGCTCATAAAATATTCTGGATAACTTTCTCTGAGTATTTTACAAGAAATCTTAAGGTTTGCCAAATGAGATAAAAACAACGCAACTCCAACCAAAGAATCTCTGCCGTAATGCGCTTCGGGATAAATAATTCCGCCGTTTCCTTCTCCGCCAATAATTGCTTTTGTAGCTTTCATCAACTCCACCACATTTACTTCTCCAACAGCACTTGCTTCATAAGTCTGACCATGTTTTAAAGTAACATCTCTCAAGGCACGTGAAGAAGATAAATTCGAAACGGTACTTCCTTTTGTTTTCCCCAGAACATAATCGGCACAGGCAACCAAAGTGTATTCTTCACCAAACATAGAACCGTCTTCACAGATTATTGCCAAACGATCTACATCTGGATCGACAACGATTCCTAAATCAGCTTTTTCAGTTACAACCAATTCTGAAATATCAGTTAAATGTTCTTTTAAAGGTTCTGGATTATGCGGAAAATGTCCATTTGGTTCGCAATATAATTTAACACATTCTACGCCTAATTTTTCCAGTAATGCAGGAATGGCAATACCTCCGGTCGAATTTACCGCATCTACCACTACTTTAAATTTTGCTTTTCGAATGGATTCAACATCTACTAAAGGCAATTTTAAAACCTCTTCGATATGCAGGTTTATATAACCTTCTTTTTTTTCATACTGTCCTAAATCGTCTACTTCTGAAAATAGGAAGTTTTCATCTTCGGCAATTTTTAGAATTTTTTCACCTTCAACTGCATTTAAAAATTCACCTTTTTCATTTAATAATTTAAGCGCATTCCATTGTTTCGGATTATGACTTGCTGTAATTATGATTCCACCATCTGCTTTGTCTAATGTAACAGCAACCTCAACCGTAGGTGTAGTTGAAAGACCAATATCAACTACATTAATTCCTAGTCCGGTTAGCGTATTCGCTACGAGATTGCTGATCATTTCCCCTGAAATTCGGGCATCTCTACCCAAAATAACAGTAGATTTTTTCTTTTGATTATCGGCTTTAAGCCACATTCCGTAAGCTGCAGCAAATTTTACTGCATTTACAGGAGTCAGATTTTCATCGACAACGCCGCCGATTGTTCCTCTTATCCCTGAAATTGATTTTATTAATGCCATTTTTTAGTTTTTTGTTTTTGTGGAATGATGCTGCTTGTCAACTTTGTCAAAGTTTTACGTGCTCATCTCAGCGATTTACCAGCTTCTGTATTTATGCCCTTTAAAAGCAAAAAATACAATTATTAAATACGCAGGAATCAATATTAAATACGCCAATTGATTACCGCTTTTTGCCGTTTCTACAATTCCCGCCACTTCATTTGATGTATTGATTGCGTCCGCAAGCATTCCGTATAATAGTGGGAAAACTGCACCGCCAATAATTCCCATAATAAGAATAGCGCCTCCAATTTTTGTGAATCCACCAAGATCCTGTAGTGCCATTGGCCAGATGGCAGGCCAGCAAAGTGCATTGGCCAAACCTAGCAGCGCAACTAATAAAATTACTAAAGGCAATTGTGGAAGTCCCGGCAGTTCAATCATAATTTTCGGAGAGAGCAGAACAATTAATCCAACCAAAATAAGTCCTAGAAATCCTGAAACTTTTAAAGCAAAAACCTGAGAAACATATTTTGGAATCAATGTAATTCCTAAAACATATCCGATTACCATACAAGTCATTGTAAACGAAGTCAGTTTAAGATAAAAAGAACCGCTTTCACCATAAACTCCCAATTGTTTTCCAAAACCACCAATTGAATCTCCGGCTAAAACTTCAGCCGCAACGTAAACCATCAAGGTAAGCACTCCAAAAACCAATTGCGGGTGTTTGAATGCTTTTTTGATCTGCTTGAAAATACTCAAATGTTCTGCCTGACCTTCATCGTCTAAATTAATTTCAGGAAGCGGAGAAAATTTCACTAAAAGAGCCAAAACCAATAGTATAGCCGACATATACATGTAAGGAGTTTGCAATTGTAAAGCCAATAAATCTAAAGCCGTTTCTTTTTGCGCAGCAGACATGATGGCAATTTTATCTGCAGTATAATCTCCAATATTAGACAAAACCAAAGACGTTAATAATAAAGGAGC
>NZ_CAMLIX010000140.1 GCF_946479975.1 uncultured Flavobacterium sp. | reverse complement strand
CCTTTTTTAGTTTAAAATATTAGAATTTAAAATTTTGTAACTTTGATTTATTAAATTAAAAAATTATGGGACTTCCAGAATTAAAAGAGAAAATAAAAAATCAATTAGATTTGGCTGATGAGAGAGTGCTTCGAATTGTTTCTTCTGTATTTGATAATTATTTAAATGAAGTAGTTTCGTATGATGCGAAAGGAAATCCGATGACATTAACTGATTATCATAACAAAGTAGAAGAAGGTTTAGAGGATATCAAATACAATCGAATAATTTCAAGTGAAGATTTGTCTAAAGAAATTAAGGATTGGGATAATTAAGTTGCTAAGGTTCTAAGATACAAAGGCTCAAAGGTTTTACTTTTTGAGCCTTTTTTTAAATCACAATTATGAATTTTCAAATTCCAAACTCTGGAAGTGTTATCCTGCAAGGTTTTCAGAACCTTGTAGGTTTGGTTTGGGATTTGTTTGTATTTATTAAGGCATCAAATACCTACAAGGTTTTGGAAACCTTGCAGGAGCACCTAAAAAAATCTTGTACTTTTTTTAACCTTTCTCGTTTTTCGATTTGGAAAATCACTTTGTACCTTTGTCTCTTTCCAACTTTGAACCTAAAGAAAAATGAAATACACTACATTACCTAACACCGATATAAAAGTTAGTAAAATCTGTCTTGGAACAATGACTTTCGGCCAGCAGAATACAGAAGCCGAAGGACACGAACAAATGGATTATGCTTTGGAAAGAGGCGTAAACTTTTTTGATACAGCCGAAATGTATTCGGTTCCGGCAAATGAAAAAACGTACGGAAGTACAGAAAAAATTATCGGAACTTGGTTTAAGAAATCAGGAAATAGAGATAAAGTTGTTTTAGCGTCAAAAATCGCAGGTCCGAATCCGAATTTTGGATATATGCGTGAGAAAGTAGATTTTTCTCCTGCAAGTATTAAATATGCGGTTGAAAACAGTTTAAAGAGACTGCAGACAGATTATATTGATTTGTACCAAATGCACTGGCCAGAGAGAAAAACCAATAATTTTGGACAGCGCGCTTTTCACGGACATGATGATGTTTGGGAAGATAACTTTAGACAAATCTTAGAAACTTTTGACGGATTAATCAAAGAAGGTAAAATCAAACATATTGGTGTTTCAAATGAAAATGCCTGGGGAATGATGCGTTTATTGGAAGAAAGTAAATACAACGATCTGCCAAGAATTAAAACTGTTCAAAATCCGTATTCTTTATTGAATCGCTTGTTTGAAGTGAATTCTGCAGAAGTTTCAAAATACGAAAATGTTGGTTTGTTAGGATATTCACCTTTAGCCTTCGGAGTTTTGACTGGAAAATTCTTGACAGGCGAAAGTCATCCAAAAGCGAGAATTAACCTTTTTCCGCAATATACACGTTACAAAAGCGATCAATGCACTGAGGCTACAAAATTGTATCAGGAAATCGCTAAAAAACATGGTTTAACATTAACCGAATTAGCAATGGGTTTTGTTTTGCAACAGCCATTTTTGACAAGTTCAATAATTGGAGCAACAACGATGGAACAATTAAAAGAAAACATTAATACTATTGATGTGGTTCTTTCTAAACAAATCTTAGCTGAAATTGATGCTGTTCAGGCAATTATACCTGATCCTGCGCCTTAAAAAATATTTAACCGCAAAGCACGCAAAGATTTACACAAAGTCCGCAATGCTTAATAACAATAAGAAAAGCACGCAAAGTTTTTTTTAAATAACTTAAAAATCTTTGTGTGCTTTGCGTAAATCTTTGCGTGCCTTGCGATTAAACTTTACTATAACTATAAATCAAATTCATCATCAACAGCCAACGAATCTTTTTTAACTAAAGTAGAATCTGGAGCTTTAATGCGAATTAAAGAACGTGCATTTCCAGAAATATAAACAGGCAATAAACCAATCGTATCTTCTGGAACCAAAAGACCTCTTCTAAACATTAAATTCTTCAGGAATTTTTGGTTTTTAATAGCATAATCTTTCAAATTTCCTTGATCATTAAACTGATACATGAATTTTCTTGGTTTCGGAATAATTGTCGCTAAATATAAGCATTCATCGACATTTAGCGATGATGGACTTTTCTGGAAATAAAAGTGACTTGCTTCGCCAATTCCGTAGACATTTGGTCCCCATTCGATAATATTGAAATAGACTTCCAGCATTCTTTCTTTGCTTACAATTCGGTTGTTTTCTAAAATGTAAACTAGAAGTATTTCTTCAAGCTTTCGCGAAAGCGTTTTTTCACGAGTTAAAAACACATTCTTAATCAACTGCATGCTTATTGTGCTCGCGCCTCGAGAGAATTTTTTGGTTCTGATGTTCTTCAAAATCGATTGCTTGAAAGCTTCATTGATAAAGCCTCGATGTGAAAAGAAAGAAGGATCTTCGGTCGTTAAAACAGATTTTCTCAAATAAGGAGAAATTTGATCCAAAGGCGTATAATTCGGATTCGCATTTCCAACCAAAATAGGTCTTTGCAACACATTCTGAATAATCGCGCGATACACAAATTCGCCGTTTAGTTTATTTAAATCAGCTTCGCCATATTTAGTGATTTTTAAATCTTCCTTGTTTAATTTACTATCAAAAACAAGTGTATTAGGTTTGTTTTTATTGAATTTGAAATCCAGTTTATAGTCGAAATTCCCAGTTGCCTGCATTCCTTGAAAATGAGTAAATAATCCGTCAGGAAGAGAAACGATAAAATCCTGCGCTTTCATTTTCGGAATATCAACTTTTAAAGTATAAACTGTATCTTTTTCAGTGTCATAAGAAATGTAAGGTCGAACTTTAATTTTATTCAATTGCATGGTTGAAGTGCTATCGATCGAAATAAAATTATCACCTAACAGAAAGCGATAGTCAAAACGAGCATTTTTAATGACTACATCTTTACTTGCAATTTTCGGGTGATTGATAGTAAGATTCGCGATAGAAGTATAACCATCAATATGCAGTTCGCTGCCACTTTTATCAATGTTTTGAACATTCAAACGAATCGAATCAAAACTTGCTTTTAAGTTGTAACGCTGATCCAAATACGGAACGCGGATTGCGCCAGTGTCTAAATTGAAAAAACGAATATCAGCTTTTTTATTTCTTGGGTCGGCAAAACCTTTTATGTTCCAGCGCTGATCAAAATCTTTTGCCTGAACGTGCAGATTGGTTTCTAATTGTTTGTTGTTTAAAACTAATTTATTTACGTCAATAGAAGTTAGTTTGTCATTGTCATTGATTTTGAATTTGAAGTTTTTCAAATCCATATCAGTTGGAACTAGATTTAATACTTTCGAAATAATTCGATAAGCAAAAGCTGCGTATTTGCGTTTTTCGTTAGAATCATTTTCTTCGCGGTCTCTTTTCAAAAAAGCATCAAAATTTCGTTTTTTACCTTTTTTAACCAATTGGATATAACCGTTGTCAATTTTTAAAGTTCCAATTTGAACATCTCCGATCAATAAATTGCTTAAACTAATGCTCGTTTCTACGTTCTTAATTTTGCAAAGTGTATCTGCATTTATCGGAGCCAAAACAACGTCTGTCAAATGTATAGTAGACAAGCCGTCAAATGAAGCCGATTTTACAGAAAAATTACTGTTGTATTCTACAGCCATTTTGTGCGTCACCTTTGCAATGGCTTGTTTTAAAAGCGAATCACGAAAATAGTAAAGTGCAATGCAAATCAAAACCAAGATTACTCCCAGTATTTTTAATGCTTTGTATATTTTTTGTTTTGGAAATTTCATAAATCGGGTTTGGTGTTCAGTTTTCAAATTTAGGATAATTTTAAATTTAAAATTCTCGGTTTATGAGGTTTTATATTTATTATTTTGAGCTAATGTAAGAAATACTTCCATTCACGGTGAACGCTGGATTCAGCAGAGGTTTATTTTTTAGCAGAAATGATTTTTGCAGAGAATTAAAAATGTAAGATTTCATTTTCAAATTTTTCAACAACATTACGTTTTATAATAAAAATCTTATAAATTTGTAGTGGTAATAAACATTAAAAACCAATCAAATGAAAAATTTAAAAAAAATTATGTGTTTGTCTTTTGCATTTTTTGCATTAGTTCTATCGTCGTGCAGTTCTTCTGATGATACTGATCTTAGTGGTAAAGCTTCCAGCGTTGCTACTACTGCTAGACCAGGTACTCAAGAAGAGTTTATCAAATTTAAATATAACGGCGCTGCTTATAGTTTTGTTGCTCCTACTGTTTTAAATTCTATGAGTTTAAATACTTTCGCGACTTCTTCAAGTGACAATATCTATAAAAAAATCTCTTTATGGATGCCTAAAAATGTTACAAAAGGAACCTATCCAATAGTAAATTCAACAAATCTGACTACAACTTATCAGGCTATTTTTACTTTTATGACACAAATAAATAATGCCAACGCTACATCTGGAACAATGGTTATTACTACTGCTGATAGTAAAAAAGTTGAAGGAACTTTTACTTTTTCTGGAACTTCAGGAGGAAGAAAATTTACAGTTACTGATGGAAGTTTTAGTATTTTAAGACAATAAATAACTTCATTCAATAAAAAAAATCCTGCTCATGAACGATTATCGTTAGGGCAGGATTTTTTATTATAAAAAATTCATTTGAGTTTATCCAAACAAAATACTCGCTACATCTTCGATTTTAGCAACAAGCTCAATCTTTATTCCGGTATTTTTTAAGGCGATTTTATTGTACTTCGATACAAATATATTGGTGAAACCTAGTTTTTCGGCTTCCTGAATACGCTGATCCACACGATTTACTGGACGAATTTCGCCAGAAAGTCCAACTTCGCCTGCAAAACAAAATCCTTTTCCAACTGGAATATCTTCATTTGAAGATAAAATTGCGGCAACAACTGCCAAATCAATTGCTGGATCGTCAACAGAAATTCCGCCTGTAACATTCAGGAAAACGTCTTTTGCACCTAAACGGAAACCAGCTCTTTTTTCTAAAACAGCCAAAATCATGTTTAATCTTTTGGCATTATAACCTGTTGTGCTTCTTTGCGGCGTTCCATAAACAGCGGTACTTACTAAAGATTGTATTTCGATCATTAACGGACGCATACCTTCAAGAGTTGTGGCAATTGCGGTTCCCGAAAGTTCTTCATCCTTATGTGAAATTAATATTTCTGACGGATTGTTTACTTCACGTAATCCGCTTCCAAGCATTTCATAAATTCCTAATTCGGCAGTCGATCCAAAACGGTTTTTTAGCGAACGTAAAATTCTGTAGACGTGATTTCTGTCGCCTTCAAATTGGAGAACGGTATCAACCATATGTTCCAAAATTTTTGGTCCGGCGATGTTTCCGTCTTTCGTAATATGTCCAATCAGGATTACTGGAATATTGGTTTCTTTGGCAAATTTTATAAGTTCAGCTGTAGTTTCTCTAATCTGCGAAATACTTCCAGCAGTCGATTCAATATAATCAGTATGTAAAGTCTGAATCGAGTCGATTATGACCACTTCAGGTTGAATGGTTTCAATTTGTTTGAAAATATTCTGCGTTTTTGTTTCGGTTAGAATATAACAATTATCGCTGTTTGGCGTAATTCTTTCTGCACGCATTTTTATTTGTTTCTGACTTTCTTCTCCAGAAACATATAAAGTTTTATAAGGTAATTTTAAAGAAACCTGCAGCAAAAGTGTACTTTTTCCAATACCGGGTTCTCCGCCCAAAAGCGTTAAAGATCCAGGAACAAGTCCGCCTCCTAAAACACGGTTCAATTCGCTGTCCGTGGTGTCCATTCGAACTTCCTGAGCAGAATCAATTTCGTTAATTTTTAAAGGTCTTGGCGCTTTGTTTGTTGGTGTTGGTTCGCTTTTCCAAGCTACTTTTTCTTGTTTCTGAATAATTTCTTCAGCAATTGTATTCCATTCTTTGCACGCGTTGCATTGCCCCTGCCACTTGGAGTACTGGGTGCCGCAATTTTGACAAAAGAAGGAAGTTTTAACTTTTGACATTAGTTACTTTTTTTTCGCAAGCGTATTCATTTCGTCGATTTTCTCATACATCAAATCTTTGTTCAAATCGCCAATTGGCTCCATTTGCGAAGCATTTTGGTATTTTTTTGATGCATGTTTAGGATCGCCTTGCTTTTCATACATTAAACCTAATTCATATTCTCCCAGCATCGCTTTTGGATAATTTACATTTCCAATCTCAGCCATTTTTCCTAGTTCGCTGTAGGCATTTCTTTTTAAAATAAGATTTTCAACTACTTTAAAATCACTTATTCTAACTGGAATCTGAACTCCTAAAACTTCAGACATTGCTGCATATTTTTTCTCCAAATACTCAGCATAACCATCTTGAAGAACCGCGATTTTGTCGTTGTATTCGGCAGAATTTATTGGTCTGTATACTTCAAATATCTGGTATAATGCATTTGGGATTGAATGTAGCACTTCTGTGTAATGTGTCGCCCCTTTAAAAACATCATATTTATAATTCACTAACGAATTATTTGCGATTTTAATATTAGCGTTTAATTTTTCTATTGGTTCTTTTAGTTTCTTATTGTCGCCTTCTCCAGCAGACAAATAGTAGAAAATTGGTGTTTTTACTTTTGCAAACTTTTCGGCAATACGAACTTCCATTTTTGGAGCAAGTTCTGGGCTAAAACAGATGTATGCATTAAAAAGAGGATTTTCTTTATACAAATAAAAATTCGCAAAACTTGCAGTCACGTCATGGCCAGCAATCATTCTAAAAGGGGAGGTACGGTATTTTTTTTCGATATACGGAACTAATTCAGCTCCGATAAACTCAAAAAATTTTGCGCCTTTTTCAAAAGGAAGTCCTTCGTTCTGATCAATTGTAGTGTCGTCATAACGTTCACCATCTTTATTTTGATGAATTCCAATAATGATCATTTCTGGAATATCATCCCAATAAGAACCATAACTTACAGCTCCAGAGAAAGGATCAAATAAGTAATCTCCGTCTAATAAATAAAGTACAGGATATTTTTTGTCTTTGTTTGCTTCATAAGATGGAGGTAGTCCGATTGTAATTCTGCGTTCTTCTCCAAGTTTTTCCGATTTAATATTATCGAACGTCTTTTGGGCAAACGCCGAAAATGAAATCAAAAGTGTTAGTAGGTAAACTTTTTTCATGATTTGTGGGATTTCAGTGTATTAAAAAGTATTAAAAATAGTGTGGCAATATACTATTTTATTTGCTTCTTTGTTAAGTGAGGTTAAAATTGAAGCATAGTATTTTAGAGTCAAAATCATTTTTAGATTTAGACAAAAGAAGAATTCTTTGTGCAAAAAAAAGTTTTTGACAAAGAAGATGAAGTCTTAGAAAAAAAGAAAGATTAGGTTAACGAATTATCATTTTCGTTAGGGAAAATAATCCACGGTTTGAAGGTTTTTGCTTCTTCAAAATCTAAGGTTGCATAAGAAATGATAATGATGATATCATCTTTCTGTACTTTTCTTGCTGCAGGACCATTCAAAGTAATTTCTCCCGAATTTTTTTCACCTTTAATAGCATACGTTTCAAAACGTTCGCCATTATTAATGTTTACGATAGATACTTTTTCGCCCTCAATAATATTTGAAGCCTCTAGTAAAGTTTCATCAATAGTAATGCTGCCAATATAATTTAAGTCGGCACCCGTTACCTTAACGCGATGAATTTTTGATTTTATAACTTGAATTTGCATACTGCAAAGTTAGATTAATTTAATGAAATGGTGTCAATCAGTCTTATAGAATTAACAAATACCGCTATAAATGCACGATATTTTTTGTCATTCTCTTTCTGATCGATAGATAAAAGTGTCGATTCATCAGCAATAACAAAATACTCCAACTCAAAGTCTTTGTTGTCTTTGAAAGAATTTTCTACGAATTCTAATGTTTCTTGCGGACTTTGATTTTGAAAAATCTCTTTTGCTTCGTTCAAAGTTTTGTAGATAATAGAAGCATCTTTTCGTTCTTGCGCTGTTAAACGCTCGTTTCTTGAACTCATTGCAAGCTGATTGTCTTCTCTAAAAATTGGACAGCCGACAACATTTACAGGTAAATTATTTTTTTCGACTAATTTTTTAACAATTTGAAGCTGTTGAAAATCTTTTTCTCCAAAATAAGCATTCGTTGGCGTAACAATTTCAAAAAGACGTTTTACAATTGTTCCAACGCCGTTAAAATGACCTGGCCTGAATTTTCCTTCCATTTGATTTTCTAATCCGTCAAAATCAAAAGATTGAGAAATCGTGTTGCCTTCATAAATATCTTCGACAGAAGGAGCGTATAAAATGATTTTATCACTTAATGTACGCATTTTCTTAATGTCTTCTTCAAGAGTTCTAGGATATTTTGCTAAATCTTCTGGATTATTAAATTGAGTTGGATTGACAAAAATGCTTACAACTGTATCGTCGTTTTCTTTAAGTGAACGCTGCATTAAAGCCAAATGTCCTTGGTGTAAAGCGCCCATTGTTGGTACAAATCCGATAGTTGAATTTGCGGTTTTGATAGTTTTCAAATAAGCTATCAAAGCGGCTTTACTGTAGAAAATGTGCATTGAGGTATTATTAAAATTTAGTGCAAACATAATATATTAGTTATAAACTGCATAAATTTTTGTAATTTTGCGACGTTTTTATTACCAAAATTAAGTAAAATACTATTATGAAAGATAAGAGGATATTATATGTATCATCTGAAGTCGTGCCTTATTTGGCTGAAAATGAGGTTTCTTTAATGTCTTATGACGTTCCGAAAATGATTAATGACCAAGGAGGTCAAATAAGAATTTTCATGCCAAGATACGGAAATATCAACGAAAGAAGACATCAATTACACGAAGTTATCAGGCTTTCAGGGATGAATTTGGTAGTGAATGACTTAGATATGCCGTTGATCATTAAAGTAGCATCAATTCCTAAAGAGCGAATTCAGGTTTACTTTATTGATAATGATGAATACTTTAAACGTAAAGCAACCTTCGCCGATGAAGAAGGTGTTTTATATCCGGATAATGACGAAAGAGCAATTTTCTTTGCTAAGGGTGTTGTGGAAACAGTTAAAAAATTAAACTGGGTTCCAGATATCATTCACGTTCATGGTTGGCTTGCAGCGATGCTTCCAATTTACATGAAACATTATTACAAAAACGAAGCATTATTTTCTGAAACCAAAATCATAACTTCTGTTTACGGACAGTCTTTTGATGAAAACTTGGATTTAGAGATGATAAATAAAGTTAAATTTGATGGTGTTCCTCATGATGCTGTATCAGATTTAGAGGTTCCAAATTACGAGAATGTTTTAAAAGCGAGCATTTTACATTCTGATGGAGTTATTATTGCGTCAGAAAATGTTTCTCCAAGTTTAACAAAATTTATAGAATCTTCAGGAAAACCTTTTTTACCTTTCGCCGCGAAAGATGCATTTGCTGATGCTTATACAAATTTCTACAGAACGTTTGGACTTTAAAATATTAACTTTATTATAAAACATGTATAATACTTCTTTTATTAAGAAAATTCTTTTAGCTTTAATTGTTGTTCTTTTATATTCTTGCGATAAGGATTTTAATGCAATTGGTGATGGTTTGGTTGGAGATGATCATTTTGGGCTTGCGCCGGAAGAGTATAGTGTTGTAGCTTTTAATCAAGAAGTAACCCCTATTCAGTCAAATAATATGGCTGTAAATGCTTTGGGTATTTTTGATAATCCTGTGTTTGGTACTACAACCGCAAACTTTGTAACACAGTTAGGGCTTG
This sequence comes from uncultured Flavobacterium sp., assembly GCF_946479975.1. The sequence continues at coordinate 3,821 of NZ_CAMLIX010000140.1, read as the reverse complement.
CATCTTATGCTCCTACCATTGGAGAAACTCCAGTTATAGAAAGTGTACAGCTTACAATTCCGTATTTTACTAAAAATAGAGTGGTAGATGCAGAGGGTAATAGTACCTACGAATTGGATTCTATTTATGGAGACAAAAACGGAAAGATTAAATTAAGTGTTTATGCTTCTGGTTATCAAATGAGAAACAGTTATTTTAGTGGAGGTTCTCAATTGGCGCAATATTATTATACAGATCAAAACAATGATTTTTTTGATGTTTTAGGGAAATCTGAGCCTTTTGGTAAAGTATTGCTGAATAATGGAGGGGTTTTAGAGAATGAACAATTCTTTTTTGATTCTAAAGAAATTGTAAGGGATTCAATAGGTGCAAATGATGTCAAGATAAAAATAAGAACTGCTCCTCAGATGGTTTTGAATCTTGATAAGCAGTTTTTTCAAGAGAAAATTTTAAATGCTCCGGCATCTAAACTTTCTACTGAAGATCTTTTTCAGGAATATTTTAGAGGATTATATTTTATGGTTGAAAAATCTGGAAGTTCTCCCAGTAATATGGCTCTGCTTGATTTTTCTAAAGGAGTTATTACGATTAAGTATAAGGCTAAAACGGCGGCTACAACTGATGATGCAAATGCAACAGAAGATAGAAAGCTTTTGATAAGATTAAGCAGTAGTGCTACCAGTACAGCAAGTTTTCTTCAAGATACACGTGAGTCAAATTATGATAATGCTGTTAAAAACCCAAACATTACCGAAGGGGATGAAAGACTTTATTTAAAAGGAGGTCAAGGATCTTTGGGAGTTATAAAATTATTTGATCAAACAGATGTGTTGAGTTATGATGCTGATGGAAAGGTGGTAAATGGTGCAAATAATGTTCCTGATCAATTAGATGAAATTAGAAATAATGTTAAATTTAAAAACTGGAAAGTAAACGAAGCTAATCTTGTTTTTTATATTGATGACGTTAAAATGGCTTCTACGAAAGAACCAAAGAGAATCTATTTGTATGATTTGACTAATAATACTATTTTATTAGATTATTCTGCAGATGATGCTGCACCTTTTGGAGGTTTAATTACTCTTGATTCTAATAAAAAAGGGAAGTGGTATAAAATGAGAATTACGAGTCATATTCGTAATCTTATAAAAGATGCAACAGCTAAAAATGTTAACCTAGGAGTAGTTGTTTCTTTAGCTGGAGGTACTATTACTTCGAATATATTAAAGAATAAAAACACAACTATATCACAGGCGCCGAGAACATCGGTGATGAGTCCTCTAGGAACAGTCTTGTACGGTGGAAAAGCTTCTGCTGGTGATAAGAAACTTAAACTACAGGTCTACTACACGAAACCAAATTAATTATTATATATGTGTGGAATTGTTGGATATATCGGTCATAGAGACGCATATCCTATTGTAATCAAGGGCTTAAAGCGTCTTGAGTACAGAGGTTATGATAGTGCCGGTGTTATGCTGTATGACGATGAGTCGGGCATAAAGGTTTGTAAAACAAAAGGTAAAGTTTCAGATCTTGAAGCTAAAGCAAATGAAGTTTTTACAACAAACGGACAAATTGGAATTGGGCATACACGCTGGGCAACTCATGGTGTGCCAAATGATGTAAATTCGCATCCTCATCTCTCAAATTCTGGAGATCTTGTAATTATCCATAACGGAATTATAGAGAACTATGCTCCTTTAAAAGAAGAGTTGATCAAAAGAGGATATACTTTTAAATCGGATACAGATACAGAAGTTCTGGTTAATTTAATAGAAGAAGTTCAAAAGAAAGAAAATATTAAATTAGGTAAAGCTGTTCAAATTGCATTGAACCAAGTTGTTGGAGCGTATGCAATTGCTGTTTTTGATAAAAAAAATCCAAATGAACTTGTTGCTGCTAGATTAGGTAGTCCGTTGGCAATTGGTGTTGGAGAAGGCGAGTATTTTATTGCTTCTGATGCGTCACCATTTATTGAATATACTTCTAATGCAGTATATTTAGAAGATGGAGAAATGGCAAATATAAGATTACATAAGCCAATCAAAATTAGAAAAATTAAAGATGACTCTTTAGTAGATCCTTACATTCAAGAACTTCAAATGAATTTGGAGCAGATTGAAAAAGGCGGTTACGACCATTTCATGTTAAAAGAAATCTACGAGCAGCCAAGTGTTATTAAAGATACTTACAGGGGAAGACTTCATGCAAATGAAGGAATTGTTCAAATGGCTGGTGTTGAAGATAATTTAGAGAAATTCTTAAATGCAAAACGTATTCTAATTGTAGCTTGTGGGACTTCTTGGCACGCAGGTTTAGTTGCAGAATATATTTTTGAAGAGTTTACTCGTATTCCTGTTGAAGTAGAATATGCTTCTGAATTTAGATACAGAAATCCAATTATCAATAAAGATGATGTAGTTATTGCTATTTCGCAATCTGGTGAGACTGCAGATACAATGGCGGCAATCAAATTGGCTAAAGAAAACGGAGCTTTCGTATTTGGTGTTTGTAATGTTGTAGGTTCTTCTATTTCGAGAGAAAGTCATGCTGGTGCATACACACACGCAGGTCCAGAAATTGGAGTAGCTTCTACAAAAGCGTTTACTACTCAGATCACTGTTTTAACAATGATCGCTTTGAGATTAGGAAAAGCAAAAGGAACATTATCAAATACAGATTTCCATACTTACCTTCAAGAATTAGAAATTATTCCTGAAAAAGTAGCTGAAGCTTTAGAAACTAATGATAAAGCAAAAGAAATTGCTGCTGCTTTTAAAGATTCGCCAAACTGTCTTTATTTAGGTAGAGGATATAATTTCCCAGTTGCTTTAGAGGGTGCTTTAAAGTTAAAAGAAATTTCATATATCCATGCAGAAGGTTATCCAGCTGCTGAAATGAAGCACGGTCCAATCGCTTTAATCGACGAGTTGATGCCGGTTATTGTAATCGCACCTAAACAAGGTCATTATGATAAGATTGTAAGTAACATTCAGGAAATTAAATCAAGAAGTGGTAAAATTATAGCTGTAGTTACTAAAGGCGATATTCAGGTTCGTGAATTGGCAGATTATGTAATCGAAATTCCAGAAACTTCAGATGCATTGTCTCCATTGGTTACAACAATTCCATTGCAATTATTGTCTTACTATATTGCAGTAATGAGAGGTTGTAATGTAGATCAGCCGCGTAACTTAGCGAAGTCTGTTACAGTAGAATAAATTTATTTTTAAAATATACAATGTTAAAAAAGCGAGATTTAGGTCTCGCTTTTTTTTATTGTCAAAACTTTTTTTTCAGATATGTATTTTTATGAATTTTTCGATTTTTTGAATAAAATTTATATGTATGCATAGTATATTGGTTTTTCTTCTTCTTTTCTTTGATTTTAGTTTAATAAATTCAATTACTAAATAGTTAAAATATTGTAATAAATGATGCTAAATATGAATTTTATTTAACGTTTTTTTATGCATATTAAAATATTTGCGTATTTTGGCTACATACTAACGAAAAAACTAAACCCAAATGAAAGTCTACATGCTAATTATGTTATTGTTTAGCGGAATATCTTTTGCGCAGCATACAATAACTGGTTCGGTTACAGATGGTAACAAACAATCTATTCCTGGTGCTAATGTTGTTGTTGTCGGCGAAAGTAGTGGTGCATCTACTGACTTCGATGGATCATTTAAATTGACAACCAGTTCCAAACTGCCTTTTTCTATAAAAGTTTCTGCAGTTGGATTTGGATCTAAGACAGTTAATGTCACAACTCCAAATCAAAAAATAACTGTAGTGTTAGTAGATGAAGAAAC
>NZ_CAMLIX010000139.1 GCF_946479975.1 uncultured Flavobacterium sp. | reverse complement strand
TAACCAAAAAAAAATCCGAAACCGCAGGGCTTCGGATTTTTCTTCATTTTATATGAATCTACTCCTTGTACTCACCCATATTACTGTATTTGTCCATTCTCTGGGCAATTAAATCAGCTGTTGATAAGTCTTTCAATTCATTATATCCTTTAGTGATATATTCTGCAACCGTTTTAAAAGTAGTTTCACGGTCGTAGTGCGCTCCACCAAGTGGTTCTGGAATCACATCATCAACTAATTTTTGTTTTTTCATGTCAGAAGAAGTCAATTTCAAAGCTTCTGCTGCACGCTCTTTATACTCCCAGCTTTTCCATAAAATAGAAGAGCAAGATTCTGGAGAAATTACAGAGTACCATGTGTTTTCTAACATATAAACTTTATCTCCAACACCAATTCCTAAAGCCCCACCAGAAGCACCTTCACCAACAATAATGGTAATAATTGGCACTTTTAGACGAACCATTTCGAAAATATTTCTTGCAATAGCTTCTCCTTGTCCTCTTTCTTCTGCTTCAAGTCCTGGATATGCTCCCGGAGTATCTACCAAAGTTAATACTGGAATTCCGAATTTTTCTGCCATTTTCATTAAACGCAAAGCTTTACGGTATCCTTCAGGATTTGCCATACCAAAATTACGATATTGACGTGTTTTAGTATTGTAACCTTTTTGCTGCCCGATAATCATATACGATTGTCCGTTTACTTTACCAAGACCACCAACCATTGCTTTGTCATCTTTAAAACCTCTGTCTCCATGAAGTTCTAAAAAAGTATCTCCACAAATTGCTTTAATATAATCTAAAGTATAAGGTCTATTTGGGTGCCTTGACAATTGTACACGCTGCCAAGCTGTAAGGTTTTTGTATATATCTTTCTTGGTTTCTTCTAATTTCTTGTTGATTTCTTTGCATGTAGGCGTTACATCAACGTCAGATTCTTTTCCAATAATAACGCACTTTTCTAACTGTTCTTCAAGTTCTTTAATTGGAAGCTCAAAATCTAAATATTCCATGGATTTTTGAATTTTGTTTGTAAATCGAACCGCAAATATAAAAATATTATATCATTGGCGAAGTTAATTGTTATTTAAAGTATAAAAATGCAATTTAAAAATAAGGAAACTATTACAAGTTTTCTTTCTTGTTCTGATAATGTTTAAAAACACCATTTAGGATAACGGTGATGATAATTATGACAGCTCCAATATAAAATTCTACACTCATTTTCTCTTTTCCGCCCAGTATAAAATAGGCCAAAACAATTCCGTAAACCGGCTCTAAATTAGTGGTTAACATTACCGTGTAAGGTGTTAATCGCTGCATTACTTTTACCGAAGCAGTAAAAGCATAAGCCGTACAAATTGACGATAAAACAAGTAATAAAATCCAGTTGTTCAGAGAAATCTGAAAGAAATCTGCCGTGAATTTTCCCTGAAATAAAAAATAAATAGTAATAAAGAAAACTCCTGCACCAAACTCATAAAATGTAATTACAGAAGGTTCATGATCTGAAATTAATTTTCCATTCATTAAAGTAAATAAAACCCCAAGAATGATTGCTGCCAAGGCATAATAAACACCTGTAAGATACTTGATTTCAACTTGAAGAATAAGAGCCAAACCGGCGATAATTATAAGTCCGAAGAAAACTTCGTACCATAAAACTTTCCTTCCATAAAATAAAGGTTCTAGTAAAGAGGCAAAAAATGCTCCAAGTGAAAATATCGAAAGTGTAATCGAGACATTTGAAACATGAATCGCTTTAAAAAAGAAAATCCAATGTAAAGCAATTAATAAACCGACAAATATCAATTTAAAAAATTCTTTTATGGGAACATGAAAAGACTGTTTTTTATAAATAATAAATCCTCCTAGAAATAGTAAAGCCAGAAGCATTCTAAACCAAACTAAACTATCGGCATCAATGGTTATTAAAGCGCCCAATATGGCTGTAAAACCCCAGATAAAAACAATTAAGTGAAGATTTAAATAACTTTTTAAATTATCGTTTCGCATTGCGTAATAAGTAAACTGCCATGATTCCGAAAACAATATTCGGGAACCAAACAGCTAATAAAGGTGAAAAGGTAGATTTTTCGGCAAGGGTACCAAATATTTTATCAAAAAACACAAATGAGAATGCGATCGCAATACCAATAGCAAGGTTCATTCCCATTCCGCCTCGTCGTTTCATAGAAGAAACCGAAACCGCGATAATTGTCAAAATAAAAGCAGAAACTGGTACACTATATTTTTTGTAAAGAACAACCAGATAAGTATTAATATTTCCAGAACCTCTTTTTCTTTCTTTATCAATAAAATCAATCAATTTGCCAAGCGTCAATGTTTCTGCTATATAAACAACAGGAGTCAGATCGGCAAGTTCAAACTTAAAAGGAACATTTTTTTCAGGAGACTTTTCAAGTACATCGCTCAATTCTCCAATTGTCCTTTTGGTGTAATCGTAAAGGATATACGTTTTTTTCTTAGGATCCCATTTTATACGGCTTGCAGTAATTTTATACGTTAGTTTTTCTTTTTCAAAATGCTCTAAAGTAAAATTAAAAGCCGTTTTCGATTCTTCGTTAAAACTATTTACAAAGATAAAATCGTTATCGTTAATTTGTCTGTAAACATTCGTGTTTTCACCCCGCATGAGTTCTTTTCCGTTTCCTTTTAAATAGGTATATCTAAAATTATTATACCCTTCACTTGCTGCTGGAACAATAAAAAATCCCATCAACAAAACGAAAATCGAAACAATCGTTGCTCCAATAATATAAGGACGCAAGAAACGCGTGTATGAAATTCCAGAACTCAAAACTGCAATAATCTCTGTATTATTAGCCAATTTTGAAGTAAACCAAATTACCGACAAAAACAGGAATATCGGGAAAAGCGAATTGATAAAATAGATCGTAAAATTGTAGTAATAGAAAGCAATATCCATAAACGGAATCTTGTTTTCCAGCATTTTATTTACTTTTTCAGAAACGTCAATAACGATTCCGATTGGTGCAAACAAAAGCAACATCACAGAAAAAGTTCCGAGATATCTTTTTAAGATGTATTTATCTATTATTGAAAGCATAGTACAGTTTAATCGTTTATTTGTTTAATCGTTTAACCGAATAAACGATTAAACAAATAAACATATTTTAAAGTCTTTGATCCATATTTTTAACCATCATTTCTTTCCATGGTCTAAAATCTCCTGCTAAGATATGTTTTCTAGCTTCACGAACCAACCACATATAAAAACCAAGATTATGAATCGTTGCAATTTGTTTTCCCAAATATTCGTTAGCTGCAAATAAGTGACGTAAATAAGCTTTAGAATATTCTGTATCAACAAATGTATGTCCCAATTCGTCGATTGGAGAAAAATCTGCTTCCCACTTTTTATTTTTGATATTAATAGTTCCGTTTGCTGTAAAAAGCATTCCGTTTCTTGCATTACGCGTTGGCATAACACAGTCAAACATATCAATTCCTAACGCGATATTTTCAAGAATATTTATCGGAGTTCCAACACCCATTAAATAACGAGGTTTATCTTCTGGAAGGATTTCGCAAACAACTTCTGTCATAGCGTACATTTCCTCAGCTGGTTCACCAACCGAAAGTCCACCAATAGCATTTCCTTGTTGTCCAGAATTCGCAATATATTCAGCCGACTGGCGACGTAAATCTTTGTATGTACTTCCTTGAACAATCGAAAAAAATGTCTGTTCGTAACCGTATTTATAAGGAACTTTTTCCAAATGATTGATACAACGATCCAACCAGCGATGCGTCATGTGCATCGAACGCTGTGCATATCTGTAATCGCAAGGATAAGGCGTACATTCGTCAAAAGCCATAATGATATCAGCACCAATTGTACGCTGAATTTCCATTACATTTTCTGGAGTAAAAAAGTGGTAAGAACCGTCAATATGCGATTTAAACTTAACCCCTTCTTCTTTAATTTTTCTGTTTGAAGAAAGAGAATATACCTGATATCCACCAGAATCGGTCAAGATATTACGATCCCAATTCATAAATTTATGCAATCCACCCGCTTTTTCAAGAATTTCAGTCTGCGGACGTAAATACAGATGATACGTATTTCCCAAAATAATATCCGGATTAATATCTTCTTTCAATTCACGCTGATGCACTCCTTTTACAGAAGCAACCGTTCCAACAGGCATAAAAATTGGCGTTTCAATTACGCCGTGATCAGTAGTTATACTTCCCGCTCTAGCCTTAGACTGCGGATCTTTTTGTAATAAATCAAACTTCATCTTTTTCTTTTTTCAGAGCGCAAAGATAGTTTAATTTCAGGGAAATTTTAGTAATTAGATAATTTGTCAATTTTAAAATTAGATAATGTTTTCTTAATTTCTAATTCTGCATTTTGGAATTTGGGATTTGAGATTTGGAATTTAGAATTATTTTTATGGCGTTCCCCAAGGGTCGGGCTATCCGCTGTATTCCCAATTAACAAAAACTACGGCTAAAAAGCCTTGTTTTTCTAAATTGGGAGATGCTGCTTCTATCCCTAACGCAACCGTCTTTGCAATTACCATTCAGTTCCAAAATTTCAAATCAAATGTAAAAACTACAAAATTAGGAGAACAAAGTATAACATCAGAAAACCATATAATCAGTAATTTTAGAGAAATAAAAATTTAAAAATTTTCAAAAATTAAAAATATAGAAATCATGATAAATGCAGACGAAAAATTAGACCAAATCAAAGACGATCAAATCGAAAGAAATCTAGAAAATATGGATTATCCAGCAAACGAAGATATTTACAATCAAGATAATAAACTTGAAGACATTAATCCTGAAGATATTTCAGGAGAACGAATTGTTAATCAAGACAATCACGAATGGAAACAAAACAGTGATAAAATTGGAAACGATTTAGATGTTCCAGGTTCAGAATTAGACGATGAACAAGAAGATGTAGGTTCTGAAGACGAAGAAAACAATTTTTACAGCGAAAGCGATACCGACACAGTATAATTACTATAATCAATAAAAAAAGAGTAGAAATTTTTTGAATTTCTACTCTTTTTTTATAACCTATTTTTAGTAATCTGTAATCTTAATTATTAACTCTTACAGGTTCTAATGATTTAAAAACTGGTACAAAAATCGAAGTTTCAATATTAGTCTTAACAGGTACTTTATCTGAAGTTATAGTTACAATAATATTTGTAGACTCCCCAGCAACTATTACAGGTCTATAAAAATATTGAGTTACTTGCACATGATTTTGATCGTAAATAGTTATGCTATCTCCGCCTAGACTTTCGGTAGCATTATCATCAAAACTTAATACTTTATTACTAGCAGAAAGAGCTACTGCTGGCTGATACTCAGAAGTAATAGTTGCAGTATATCCAAGAGTTTTTAGTTCGTCAGATAATTCATAAATTACAATTTTTCTACCTGTAAGTGGTTTTAAATTCAAAACCAATTCTGGGTTTTTACCCTGAACAATATCTTTATAAACTACTCCAGAATCCCATTTTAAATAAGGTGTTTTAGCATTTGCCTCATTAAATATTTCTTGAGCTGATCTAGCATCAGATCTTACAAATCTTTCATTTAATGAATTTCCTGTATAAATAACAGCAGTTTCCATTAAATTCTGATTTCCTAATGCCTGAAATCCAACCTTAACACCTGGTTGAAGATCTTTTATTACGATAGCGTTCTCCGCATTTGCATCATCGTTAGCCACAATATCATATTTCATAATTGTTTCACCACCTGTGCTTGGTGTTAATATTAACGATATAAAATTTAGCTCCGAATATAATATTCCTCTTTTTATAGACTTAGATGTAGTTTTACTTAAATCACTATTTAAACGTACTGGTACAGTCGCACTTAAATCTTTTGAATTTTCTACTCCTACTTCTTCAGTTGAACAACTAAAAATACTGAACAACATTACTAATCCTAACAATTTTTTCATTCTTATTTTTTTTTAAAATTTTAGGTGATTTTTTAGTTAAAATCACGTTAAAACAAATTTAATACTCAAAAAAGAAAGAAAAATGCCACGTAAAGTTTAAAAAATAATAAAATAGGACATTAATTAAAACACTGTTTAATTAACAAATAACCTAATCCTTTAACACCCAGCAATCTGACAAAAACACAAATATAGTAGCTCATCCAAAAAAATTAAAACCATAAAAAAAGTCCTTAGTGAAGGACTTTTTTTGATTTAAATTTAGATTGAAATTTATTTTCTTATTTGGTAAATATTATACCCATTAACAAAGTCAATCTTTTGTAATTTCTTTAAAGAAATCAAACTATCTATTACTGTTTCCTCACTTGAAGTTGCATTCCATTTTATCTTTTTTGTGACTCTTGAAACTATATAATTTGATTTGTCTAATTGAGAATCCAATAAAACTATTTTTTTATGAATAGGAAATTTGTTGTCTGTGAAATTGTTAAACGAATCAATTGTACCTTGAGATTTCTTGGTTACATAAATATTACTTGAATCTAAATTATTGAGTTTTTTATATAACATGCTTACATTATTATCAGTTGCTGGAGTGTATAAAGAATATAATAGCAAAGTAATAATTGAAATCAATAGATATATTTTTTGAAAATGTTTTTTAATGATTCTAAAACCTGAAATGATTTCAATTGACGATCCTAAAATCAAAATTAGAAAAGGTGCAATATAAAGATACAATCTATCTGAAAAAGGATACATTTGAAAAATATTCAATACCAAATGAATCAAAACAACACAAGAAAGAAGCGAAATCTCTTCAATAAATTTTACTTGTTTTTTTCTTAAAAACACAAAAAAAGGAATCATTAATACCATCATAAAAACACCCCAAAATTCAAAGGCATTAAGGATAAAAATCCATAATCCGTGAATTGTCAAAAGAAAGTATTTTAATATTGAACTATCTAGCGGCACAAAAGAATTACTCCAATAATTAGTCATGTAAGCCTTTAATTCTACTGCCCCTTTTTGATTCATAAACCAGACAAAATACACTACATATAATACAGGCCCAAAAATTATAATTATATTTTTTTTTACATAATTAAAAATTGAATCTAAATTATGCCAAGATCTTTCACTAACGAAATTATAAATTAGATAGCCACAACAAGCAAACAACCCTATATTTGACATTAAGCACCAAATCAAAAAGAAAACCCAACTGTATTTCTTAAAATTTTCTGTCTTAAAATAAACTACTAAAAAAATAATCCCAGTTAAGTCAATTGTATATTGCTTAACTGTCAAAGAATTACAAACAATAAACGGATTAAATAGTAGAATAATAAATAACAGCAAAAATAATCGGTCATAACTATTTCTCTTTATAAAAATATAAAATAACAGCAGACCTAAAACTGAAGATAGAAAACTTAGAATCTTTATATTAATCCAAAAGCTAAATGGAAAAACCTGAACAATAAATCGCTGCAACCATAAATACAAAGGTGGAGCACTTTGAGCAGAATCCAATGGATATAACAATTCTATAAAACCAGAATACTTAATATTATTACCTAATGAAATTTCATCAACATTAAAAGCAGGGAAAACAAATTGAATTACAAATCGCAATATTATGCCCGAAATCAAAAGGACTAAATAAATCTTCTTCATGCTATTGCATATTTAAATATGCAATAAATAGCTCTAAAACCATCTTTCCAGCTTATTTTTTTTCCTTCTTCGAATGTTCTTCCGTAATAACTAATTCCAACTTCGTAAATCCTGATACCTTTAATTTTTGAAATTTTCGCCGTTACTTCAGGCTCAAAACCAAATCTGTTCTCTTGCAGTTTTACTTTTTGTATAATTTCTGTCCTAAACATTTTATAACAGGTTTCCATGTCTGTTAAATTTAAATTTGTAAACATATTACTTAAAAAAGTCAAAAATTTATTCCCTATACTGTGCCAGAAAAATAATATTCTATGAGGTTTTCCTCCCATAAATCTACTGCCATAAACCACATCAGCATATCCTTCTAAAATAGGAGCTAACAATACATTATATTCTTTAGGATCATATTCTAGGTCGGCATCTTGAACTATTAATATATCACCCGTAGCTTTACTTATTCCAGAGTGAAGAGCTGCCCCTTTTCCTTTATTTATTTCGTGACTCAGAACTATAATATCTAAATCCGCATTAGCTACTTTATATTCATTAAATACTGCCAATGAATTATCTGAAGAACAATCATCTACGATTATTATTTCTTTGGTAATATTTTCTATTAATTCAACTTTCTTAATTTTGTCTAATATAAATTTTATGGTATTTTCTTCATTATAAGCAGGTATAATGATGGATAATTTTTGAGTCATTTTGTAGGATTCTTAATGGGACTTATTGTTCTTGCTTCTATTCAAAAAAAATAGATGTTACACAAAAGGTTTTCTAGTTAATTAAAGTTTTTGTTTTAAAAAATTTCGGGTAAATATAATTGTTTTATGATATGTAGAATATATATTTTTAATATTTCTTTAAGTTTTAATTAACTATCAAAATTCAATCACATTCTTCAAATTGACCCCCAAAATAATCGACACCAAAAAGCTCTCCTATTTTTTTTCAAAAGAAAACAACTAATCAAAAATCTGAATATACTTTTATGCAGCAAAAAATAAAGTTGTTATTTTTTGCTGATATTATTACAAAAACATCAAAAAAATATCACAATTCACATGAACTAAAGCAGAAAATCATTTGTCTTCCCGCAAAATAACCGTTACTTTTGCTAAAGTTTAAAATTTTACATATAAATGAAACCTAACACACAACAATTAAGCGATTTAACGATCCAAGTAAGAAGAGATATTCTTAGAATGGTACATGCTGTAAACTCTGGACACCCAGGCGGTTCATTAGGTTGTACTGAATTTTTAGTAACACTATATCAAAATATTATGGACCGCAAAGAAGGTTTTGATATGGATGGAATTGGAGAAGATATTTTCTTCCTTTCAAACGGACATATTTCACCTGTATTTTATAGCGTTTTAGCACGCAGCGGTTATTTTCCAATCTCAGAACTTGCTACCTTTAGATTATTAGATTCTCGTTTACAAGGTCACCCAACAACTCACGAAGGTTTACCTGGAGTTCGTATTGCATCTGGTTCATTAGGACAAGGTTTATCTGTAGCTCTTGGAGCAGCGCAAGCTAAAAAATTAAACGGTGACAATCACTTAGTTTTTACTTTACACGGAGACGGAGAATTACAAGAAGGTCAAAACTGGGAAGCAATTATGTACGCATCTGCTAAAAAAGTAGACAACTTAATTGCAACTGTAGACGTTAACGGAAAACAAATTGACGGAACAACAGATGAAGTTCTTCCAATGGGAAGCCTTAAAGCTAAATTTGAAGCTTTTGACTGGGATGTTTTAGAAATCAAGGAAGGAAACAATATCGATGCTATCATCGCTGGATTAACTGATGCTAAATCTAGAACAGGAAAAGGAAAACCAGTTTGTATCTTACTTTACACAGAAATGGGTAACGGAGTTGACTTCATGATGCACACACACGCTTGGCATGGTAAAGCACCAAACAACGATCAGCTAGCTGCAGCATTGGCTCAAAATTACTCTAAAGATCAAGTTGACTATTAAAAAAGTTCAGTCTAAGTGTCCAGTTTTCAGCTTAGAAACTTAGTCACTTAGAAGCTTAGTACCTCTAAAAATAAAAAATGAAAAAATACGAAAATACAGGAAGTAAAGATACTCGTTCAGGTTTTGGAGCGGGAATGACTGAATTAGGTCAGAAAAATGAAAACGTTGTGGCATTATGTGCTGATTTAATTGGATCATTAAAATTTGATGATTTTAAGAAAAACCACCCAGAGCGTTTTTTCCAAATCGGAATTGCAGAAGCTAACATGATCGGAATTGCAGCTGGTTTAACAATTGGAGGTAAAATTCCATTTACGGGAACTTTCGCTAACTTCTCTACAGGAAGAGTTTACGATCAAATTCGCCAGTCTGTTGCTTACTCTGACAAAAACGTGAAAATTTGTGCTTCTCACGCGGGTTTAACTTTAGGAGAAGACGGAGCAACTCACCAAATCTTAGAAGATATTGGTTTAATGAAAATGTTACCAGGAATGACTGTAATCAATACTTGCGATTACAACCAGACTAAAGCTGCTACTTTGGCATTAGCAGACCACCACGGTCCTGCTTATCTACGTTTCGGACGTCCAGTTGTAGCTAACTTTACTCCTGCTGACGAGCCTTTCGTAATTGGAAAAGCGATTATGCTAAACGAAGGAACTGATGTAACTATTGTTGCAACAGGCCACTTAGTTTGGGAAGCTCTTATTGCCGCTGAAGCTTTAGAAGCAAAAGGAATTTCTGCCGAAGTAATCAACATTCATACAATTAAGCCTCTTGATGAAGAAGCTATTTTAAAATCTGTTGCCAAAACTAAATGTATCGTTACTGCAGAAGAGCACAATTACCTTGGAGGCCTTGGAGAAAGTATTTCTGGAGTATTAGCCTTAAACAATCCTACTCCCCAAGAATTTGTTGCTGTTAAGGATAGTTTTGGTGAATCTGGAACTCCAGAGCAGTTAATGAACAAATACAAACTGAACAATCAAGCAATTGTTGAAGCTGTAGAAAAAGTTATTAAAAGAAAATAAATTCATTTCTTTCTTTATAAAAAAAACCTCGAAATATCAATTTCGAGGTTTTTTTATGACTTTAAACTACTATTACTTTGCAGTATGATGATCTTTATCAACATGAATCCTTAATCTTCCTGGTGAAGTATAATCAGGGGTACCAGTTGCTGAATATGCTGGAATTCCCCACAATTCACTTTCATCCACATTTCTTGTATCTGGATTATCCGGAATTGGATCGTAAGGATAATACAAGCTAATTCCCGTTACAGGAGCACCTGCTGGTTTAGTAATTTCATATCTTGTAGTGTAACCATCACCATCGTCATCAAAATCAACAAAATCAGGAATACCATCCTTATCTGTATCATCAATTAATTCTGGTGGCATATTTGGAAATCTTACTAAATCTCTGTGATCGTATACATAACCATCTCCATTAACATCTTCTAAATAAGTAGGAACACCATCTCCTACTACTTGGCGACCGGTACTTGTAAGATTGTATTCATTATCCGCTCTTCTTAAAGCATAAAGCTTAAAACTAAATATTAGCGGTGAATATGCCGGAATAACAGACTGAACATTTGCATAATAACCTAAACCTGAGGGTAAAAACATTACTCCTGCTCCATAATCCGTATAAGAAAAACTTCCATCAGTACCTGTAGCGCTACGAACTCCTACCCTAAACTTGGGCATAATTTCTCCCCAACCATCAATAATAGTGCTTCCATAGACATCTAAACTAAAATCACGCCCTAACCCATAAGAATTATCAAACTCAACTCCAGTTAGCAGAGTACCTCTATAAGCCACATTAACACCATCAAAGTTACATGGAGCTTCTCCAGAACCTTTTCTTAATGTTAAATAATAAACTCTATATGTAACATCACGATTATAAACATCTCTATATTCTATAGGATAATCTTTCTGATCCCAAATAGAAACTTGTGTTCCTCCAGCGGGGATTTTTTCAAAAGTAATATCAAAATCCGCCGTAACATTTTTAATATAATTAGTCTTTAAATATTTGACAATCGAATCATTATCTGATTTGTATTGCTCTTTATAATCCCTTACAGGAGTAATCACTACATCGTCATCATCTTTTTTATTACAAGAAACAATAGCAATACCTGCCAGTAATAAAACAAAATAATATTTAAATCTATTCATTATTATGATTTTTTTAGGTGCGCAAGATACAATATTGATTTATTTTTGTAAAGAATTTAACTTGGATTTTAGAAAAATTATGAGAATAGACAAATACTTGTGGTGCGTTCGATATTATAAGACCAGAAACATGGTAACTGAAGCTTGTAAAAAGAACCACATCACTGTAAATGGGCAGGTTGCAAAACCTTCTAAAGAAGTTTTCCCTACAGATCGAATCACCTTTAGAAAAGATCAGATTACACAGATAATAACTGTTTTGGATATTCCAGAAAGTCGCGTTGGTGCAAAATTGGTAGATATTTACCGAAAAAACGAAACACCGCCCGAAGCTTACGCACATTTAGAACTACTAAAATTATCTAAAGAACATTACAGAAAAAGCGGTACCGGACGACCAACCAAAAAAGATCGTAGAGATATTGACGAGTATGGTAACGAGATTTTTGACGAAGAGGAAGAGAATTAAATTCTAAATCTCAAAAATTTGGGATAAAGTCCAATATTTAAAATTCCAAATCCCAATTTAAGTACATAGTTCTAATACACTTTTCCAAATTTGGAATTTGGAATTTTCCACATTGGAATTTGTGTTTTTTATTGGAATTTAAATTAATTATATTAGCAAAAAAATTACATTATGAGCAGTAACATCATTTTAACAAATCAAGAAGTCGAACACAAAATAAAACGTATCGCTTATCAAATCTACGAAACTTTTGTAAACGAAGAAGAAGTTGTTATTGCAGGAATTGCTTCTAACGGATTTGTTTTTGCCAAAAAAATCGCAGCTGCATTAAGCAGTATTTCTACTTTAAAAGTTACAATCTGCGAAGTCAAAGTAAACAAACAAAATCCGCAAGATGCGATACAGACTTCATTAACTACAGAAGAATATACTAATAAAGGATTGGTTTTGGTAGATGATGTTTTAAATTCTGGAACAACATTAATTTATGCTGTTCGTCATTTCTTAGATGTACCATTAAAAAAATTCAAAACAGCAGTTCTAGTTGACAGAAACCATAAAAAATACCCGGTAAAGGCAGACTTCAAGGGCATTTCTCTTTCAACTTCATTATTGGAACATGTCCAAGTTGTTTTCGACTCAGAAAACGGCAACTATGCTTCTTTAAGCTAAGATTTTCAAAATATCCTGAACCGTTTCTTCGACAGATCTATTATCAACCACTACTTTATGCTGGGCTTGATTATAGTAAAAACTTCTGTCGAATAAATGTTTCGCGATAAATTCTCTCATTTCTTCTTCATTCATATTCGCAATTAAAGGACGCTTACTTTTATTATAAACTAATCTATTATACAAAGTATCGATTGATGCTTTTAAATAAATAGAAGCCACATTTTCTCCTTTTAATAATTCATGATTATTAGCATAACACGGAGTACCTCCTCCTAATCCAATAATATTATTTTCAGGAGACTGCAGCAATTCGACAAACATTTCGTGTTCTAATTTTCGGAAATAGATCTCTCCATGCTTCTCAAAAATCTCATTTATTGACATTTTTGCTCTTTCTTCTATAACTTTATCCAAATCTAAGAACGGAATATTTGTAATTTTTGACAAATTTTGGGCAATTGTCGACTTTCCGCAACCCATATAACCTAATAATACTATTTTCTTCATACTAATAAAACCTTATAAACTAAGCGATTGGAAATTTTTCCAAAAAAAAGACAAATTTATAATAAATTTGCTTGGAAACTTCAAAATAAACTCCTTATATTTGCACCCGCATTCAAGAAATTAAATGACTCGATAGCTCAGTCGGTAGAGCACATCACTTTTAATGATGGGGTCCTGG
>NZ_CAMLIX010000138.1 GCF_946479975.1 uncultured Flavobacterium sp. | reverse complement strand
TAACATAGCTTGTTTTTTATAACTATTGTATTTTTTATAACGGAAGCAAATTTAATGAAATGTTTGTTAACAATAGGACAAAGTTTGTAAGGAAAACTTAAAACTCTATTAAACAGCAAAAGCACCCTAAAAGTGCTCTTGCTATTATATTAAATCGTTAAGTAAAAATTGGACGAAATTAAATTTAGCACTTATTGCAATTAGTGAAATGCCTTTTGTTAAGTGTACAAAACTATGCTTTTATGTATTGAAATAATTTCAGCTAAAAATTATTTACTCTAAAAAACGATGTCTATCATCTCTATGAAAAGCATATTCTGTACCGTTAAATTTCAATTTTTCTGATTCCTTTTTAATTTTCAATTCTTTATTGCTTTCCATTTCGGCTTCTAAACTATCTTCGACAGCTTCTTCATAGGTGTAGTTTTTGGTTACAATTAAATCAAAAAAGCCATTTGTTTTATCATTGCCTAAACTTATGCCCGTTTCTAAAGTTTCTATTTGATACGTGCCGCCTCCATTAGAATCGCCATTGCTCAAACGGATCGGATATTCGTATAAAACCCTTTTAATCTCATTTCCTGCCAGCGTTAGCAGTGTAAATTTTCTTTCAGAGTACAAAACGATTCTGCTGCTTGCATTGGCTTCAGTATAAAAACCAATCGCAGGTGTATTGTCATTTAAGTAAACCAAATCTCTTAAAATATGTGATTTTGAAAAGCGAACGTCTTCATTGTAATAATAGCCTAAATTATCATCAAATTCTTCTGCGATAACATTGCCGCTTTCTCTGTCTACAAATAAATATTTACGCTGAAAATAGTTTCCTAAATTTTCAAAACTATTAGATTGAGAAACCTTTTTATTGTGTTCGACAATGGTCAAGACAAAAAACGCCGTTTTATCATCGAAATTGATAGAACTTGTTTCGTTAATTTTAATGTTCGAATATTTTATTTTAAGATTCGACGCTACTTTAGAAAGCAACGGCAGATTTAATTCATCTGAATCTTTAATGTCGTCCAGATTTCTAAAAACGAGTTTTTTATGTTCACTTTTATTCAAATTCGAATCTGTTTCTATCAGCGAAAGCAGTTCTTGGCTCTGAATTTCTGCCTCGTTAATTGTTTTTTCACTTTTTCCGCAGGCGAATAAAAACAGCAAAACTCCACTCAAAAGGGTAATTTTTTTCATAGGCATCAATTTGTCAGTAGAAATTTTGGGTTTTTCAAATATATAATATTCTTACAAACCATCATAAAAAAATCCAAATCAAATTAATGCTCATACAGTTCGATTTACGATTTCACAAAAGTTAATCTCTTTTAATCTCGTGACCAACAAACTCTTCTAAAGCCGCAAACATTTCTTCTACCGAAAGCACTTCGGTATCGGGATGCGATTTTAAAAATGCTGCATTTAATTCGACTATATTTTCATCCAATTCAAAAAAGTCATTATTATTTAAAAGATCACGGAAAGCATTTGGAGTGTCTGCTTTTTCTTTTAGAAATTTCGCTAATTTGATATTGCTCTGAATACGCAATTTTCGAGATTGTTCTTTAAATAATTCCAAATGTTTTTCGGCGCCAATCAAGGCTAAACCCTCTTCAATTAATTCGTTCAATTCTTTGTTCCAGCCAGAATCGTGTACAAATTGCGAAAAGTTTCCTTCAGCATATTTTGAAGCATAAAAATCTAAATAATAACTCATTAAAGCATCTTCATGAATCAAATCGTCATCTATTTTTTCTTCGCGCATTAAATTGATTACCGAAATATTCGAATTCACAACGTCTTGAGGATTTTCGCTCTTTGATGCAGTTTCTGAAATAATGATTTTACCGAATTCCATTTGAGTTTTTGTTTAAAGGATTGTTTTGCAAAGTTGAGAGAAATAATAATACAAATCACATTTTTTTGGGCGTTTCCCTCCGGGTCGGGCTTTCGGCTATATCCTTTTGCATTGCTTCGCTTGCAAAAGGATACCGCCTCTATCCCTAACGCAATTCGGTTTTCAGAAGAAATATCTCCTTATAATTCATACTTTTGTGTAAGGTAAGAGACTTTTTTTCATCATTAAAATTTCCAAACAAATGTATCTGACAGATCGTGGCTTTAACATACAATAGATTTATAATGAAAAAGAAAACACAACCCATTTTTGATGCTTTTGAAAACAATGAGCTTACCAATTTTGAAAAAACATTCTCCTATCTTAACGAAGTTGGAAAAATACTGCCCAATTCCAAAATTTGTTTTGACCTTTTAAAAAAGTTAAACATTCAAAGTACAGATTTAGAAACAGACACTTTAATTGAGTTATTGCATAAAATAAAATTTGCTTCTAACACAACATCCTACTTTTACTTCTATTTCCCACTGGTAACACATATTTTATACTACAAACCTCAACGTGAAAAAGAGATTTTACAATATTTAATTGGTCCTAACTTTGCAAATGGAATATCTGAAATAAACGAAATGATAGAGGTGATTATTGGAGCTATGAAATTCAAGCTAAATGAAGATCAAAATTACTTAAGCAAGGAAAGCCAACATTGGATTATTAACGAATTACCCAAATTAGAAAAACAAGTAGAGCGAGAAATACAAAGTTGTTGGAATGATCTTGACTAAATCTTAAACTTTGTCAAAGTCTAAAACTTTGACAAAGACAAAAAATGCTAAAACCCTTTATTCTCTACCAACAACCCCTTCAATTCATCAGTCTTTACAAAAGCTGCAAAACGACCAGAAAGCAATAACATTTCTTTTTCTTCGGGTGTTATTTTGAGTTTCGTTTCTACGTGAGACGAATATTCATAAAGCATCAAAAGTTCGCTTGCGGTAAAATCTCTAAACTTATCCTTGTCTAAACTCGAAAGTATAACTTCGGCATTTTTGTCTTTTTTAAAACTATCTAAACCAAATTGTGCAATCAGTTTTGTTTTAAAATCATCGTGGAGTTTGAGCCAGCTTGCCGCTTCGTCGTCACTGTTTTTTAACTGCGTTATTAGCTCTTCGTATTCCTGGTCTTTTTTTAATTTAGCCAAATGATTGCGTAAAGTTGTAAAACCAATAACCTCATAATTGGAAGTCGGAATTTTATAACGCTCCAGAACATTTTCTACATCTCGTTCAAAAGTGATATATCTCGTTTGAACAGTATATAATGAAGCCGTTTCTAACAAAGAAATCAGTCTGATTTTACCATCACTTATAAAAGGCGATTTTTTCCCCTGCCCTAAACAATCAATAAAAAGTGCTTTTTTGTTTTTGTCTTTCACTTTATTGTCACTGTGAAGTAATTCTATCAAAGTTTCATAACCCGTATTATCAGAAGCTCCTCCATCAATTACACATAAAATTTTGTCCTGATTTTTAATTCCGAATTTAGTTTTTGGCAAAACGCCAGGAAAAGCAGAACTCGCCGTAATGGCGTATGTGAGTGGAAAATCATACCCATTATTAATATGATTTTCGTCAAGCGAAAGTGACGCTTTATTGGGTGCTAAAGACGAATTAATTTTTAAAGCCCTAATAATATGAGGCATAAACGGAAAACGTTCTCCATTGTTATAAGCCGTTCCGTTGGCAACCATAATTGGCAATTGCGGATTGAGTTTGCTGTCTTTCGGAATAAAGAAATCAGACAAAAGCATTTGGGTTTGAAACTTATTCTGATTCTCTGGATTTGTGCTGTCGTATTGCAAAACTTCCAAATCTAATCGCTGTGCCATTGTGACTTTTTCTCCTTTTTCGTTTCTACTATTATTTAAAAGTGAAAAAAGAGTCGCCGATTTATTAACATCTGATTTGAAGGCATCGGCTTTAGAAAAATAAAACTCATTAAAAGTACAATTGTCATACTGCAGTTTGTTTTTTAAAATGGTCAAATAATATCCCGCCGAATAACAACCGCCAGAAACCGTAGAAAAATAATCGATTTGATTTAGGAAATTTCGGTTCGAATTCTCTTCCTGAATATCTTCTAAACCTAAAAGAACGCCCATACTAAAAAATTGCGCTCTCGAACCACCTCCAGAAATTCCCACTCCCAAAGCAATATTCGGATTCTGAAGTCGGCTGTCGCGATCCTGCACCGATTTATATTCGTTTAAATTAACTGCAGGAATCGAATTGTAATTGATCTCAGAAAAAAGATTAATCTTGTTCTGCGCGATTCCTTCATTCATCAGAAAAAGAAAAAAGAATGCTATAGAAAGTCTTTTAAACACCATAAAAATGCAATGTTATTTGAAGCCCTAAAATTAGTTGAATTAATTCAATTATAATTATTTATATTCTTTCTTTTTAGAGTTATAAATACGTTATTTGATATAGGATTCAAATCCTTCTGTTTAAAAAAAATACAGTAAATTCGCACCTAAAATTAATAACTACTAATGACGTTTTACGAAAGATATTTAAATGGGGAAACAAAATCAGTTTATGATGACATTTATAAACTAGGTCAAGATGCATTTCTTCCAAATAATAGTGCTGATATTGAAAAAGTACTGACAGAAACTTTTAAAAGAGTTGCTTATAATTTGAACATTATTTATAAAGAACTTTGCAATATAAATTACGTTTTTAAAACAGACTTTCAATACAACTTCGAACGTCCGCTCCTGAAACCACTTGAAAATACCGATTCATTACTAGAAAAACTCGAAGAATTGGTTAAACCATTCGGATTTTTACCATTGTCTTTAAAAATGTTTTATAAAATTGTTGGCTCGTGTAATTTCGGTTGGGATTATGATGTGAATGAAGATTTTATTTGGGAATATGCAGATCCAATTCAGATTATAAGTTTAGACGAAGTTGTATCAATGTCTAGTGACGAATATGCTTTTGAAACATTTCAGGAATATTATGAAGATGATGGCTTTATCTCACTAGAACTTTCTGCTGATTATTATCATAAAGACAATGTTAGTGGCGGTAAAGGATATGCTATAAAAATCAATGAAAAACCAAGCATTGATGGAGAATTTTTGTATGAGGAACATGATACAACATTTATCAATTACTTGCGAATTTGTTTTGAAAACTGCGGTTTTTCACAAATAACAAATCCGAAGCATAAAAATGATTACAAAGCTTTTTTTGAAAAAGTAAAACCTCAACTCAAAAGAATATAAAAAAACCGCATCTGGCAGAATGCGGTTTACTATTTAAAACTATAAAACTTTTTATTTTGTTTTCATTGGAGGTAAATCAAACGCAACAGAATCGTGTTCGAAGTTGTTTCTGTGTCCACCATCGCAGAATGGTTTGTTTGCAGATAATCCGCAACGGCAAAGACCAAGTGCAGATCTTCCTTGTAAACCGTAAAGTACTCCTTCTGAATCCATGATTTCAAAGTCTCCTTCAATTTTGATAGAACCGTTTTTATTGATGATTAATTTAGTCTTGCTCATAAGTTTGTTTTTTTTCGGATGCAAAGATTGCGAAATATATTGTCATTTATAAGAGGGAAACGTAGTTTAAACTGGTTCTATTTTATTAGAGAATTAGGCGGAGATTCGCGGATAACTTTCGCAAAGTTTTTTAATTATCTGAATAATCTCGCAAAGTCGCAAAGTTTTTTATATAGATTGTCAGACTGAGCGATCCCGAGACTTCGGGAGAAGTCCCGCAAAGATTTTTGAAAGGCTAATAGAATGCCAAGTTTAATCTTAAGTCAATCAGTAACCGCGCACTGTTGTCATTTCGACGAAGGAGAAATCACACTAGAAATTCCATAAAGAAATTCGTCAACCTTTGTCGATTCACGAGTGCGATTTCTCCTTCGTCGAAATGACAAACTAATCCAAAAAACTTTGCGACCGCACGTCTTTGCGAGATTAATTTTAACTCCTTTCAAAAAAATCTTTGCGAATCTCTGCGAAAAATCCTCTACGCATCTCCACGCAATAACGAAATCTCAATTCTATTGCTTATTTTTGCACTCTAAAATTCATATTAATGACACAGAATCCAAAGAGATATACGATCACGGCGGCATTGCCTTACACCAACGGACCTATTCATATCGGTCACTTGGCGGGAGTTTATGTGCCTGCAGATATATATTCGAGATATTTAAGATTGCAAGGAAAAGATGTAGCATTTATTTGCGGAAGCGATGAACACGGAGTTGCAATCTCTATGAAAGCCAAAAAAGAAGGAATTACGCCACAGCAGGTTATTGATAAATATGATGGAATTATCCGCAAATCTTTTGAAGATTTCGGAATTTCTTTCAATAATTATTCTAGAACTTCTGCGAAAATTCATCATGATACGGCTTCGGAATTCTTTAGAACATTATATGATAAAGGAGATTTTATCGAAGAAGTAACCGAACAATTATATGATGCAAAAGCAAATCAGTTTTTGGCTGACCGTTTTGTTGTGGGAACTTGTCCGAAATGTGGTAATGACGGTGCTTACGGAGATCAGTGCGAAAATTGCGGATCTACATTGAATGCAACCGATTTGATTAACCCAAAATCGACAATTACTGGAGAAACTCCGATTTTAAAAGAAACAAAACACTGGTTTTTACCTTTAGACCGATATTCTGATTTTTTAACAAAATGGATTTTAGAAGGACATAAAAGTGACTGGAAAACAAATGTTTACGGACAAGTAAAATCCTGGATCGACGCAGGATTAGAACCTCGCGCTGTAACGCGTGACTTAGATTGGGGAATTGACGTTCCGGTTGAAGGTGCGGAAGGTAAAAAACTTTATGTTTGGTTTGATGCGCCAATTGGTTACATTTCTTCTACAAAAGAATGGGCCGCGCGCGAAGGAAAAGATTGGGAACCGTATTGGAAAGATGAAGAAACGAAATTGGTTCACTTTATCGGAAAAGACAATATTGTTTTCCACTGTATCATTTTCCCAGCGATGTTAAAAGCAGAAGGAAGTTATATTTTACCAGACAACGTTCCGGCAAATGAGTTCTTGAATTTGGAAGGAAACAAACTTTCGACTTCTAAAAACTGGGCGGTTTGGTTGCATGAATATTTAGAAGAGTTTCCAGACAAACAAGATGTTTTACGTTACGCTTTAACATCAAATGCTCCTGAAACAAAAGACAACGATTTTACTTGGAAAGATTTCCAAGCTAGAAATAACAACGAATTAGTTGCTGTTTTTGGAAACTTCGTTAATCGTGTTGTGGTTTTAACCAACAAATATTACGAAGGTGTTATTCCAACTCCAAACGAATTTACAGAAGTTGACGAAGCTACTTTAGCAGAATTAAAGGCGTATCCAGCCGTGATTTCAAGTTCGGTGGAGCGTTACAGATTCCGTGAAGCTTTGGGAGAATTAATGAATGTTGCCCGTTTAGGAAATAAATATTTAGCAGACGAAGAGCCTTGGAAAGTGATGAAAGACAATCCAGAGCGAGTAAAAACTCAAATGTATGTGGCGTTGCAAATTGCTACAGCTTTAAGCGTTTTGGCTGAACCATTTTTACCTTTTACATCGGCTAAACTTTCTAAAATTCTTAATTTAAGTGACTTGAAAGAGCATTTTAAAGGATTTAGTAAATTCTTGAAAGAAAATCATACTGGATCGACAGATGTTATTTTAGATAAAGTATTAAACTGGAATGATATTTCTGAGCATTCAGATTTAATTCCGGCTGGACATAAAATTGGTGAGGCAGAATTGCTTTTCGATAAAATTGAAGACGAAGAAATACAAAAACAAATAGATAAATTGGAAGCAACAAAAACAGCTAATTTAGCTGAAAGCAAACAACCAGATCCGCAAAAAGAGTTAATTCAGTTTGATGATTTCGCGAAAATGGATATTCGTATTGGAACTATTCTTGAAGCTGAAAAAATGCCAAAAGCAAACAAACTTTTAGTTTTAAAAGTAGATACAGGAATCGATGTTCGTACTATTGTTTCGGGAATTGCAGAGAGTTTTTCTCCAGAAGAAATCATCGGAAAACGTGTTTCTGTATTAGCAAACCTTGCTCCAAGAGCTTTACGCGGTGTTGAAAGTCAGGGAATGATTTTAATGACAACCAATCCAGAAGGAAAATTAGTTTTTGTAAATCCAGATGCTGATGCACCGAATGGGGCGACTGTGAACTAAAGTTTTATAAAATATAAAATTGCGTGAATCGGTTAAGGACTTTAATTGATTCACGCTTTTTGATTTTTAAATTATTCTTAACAGCATACAATTCTGTTAAACTAATAAATAGTAATAAAAAATGAAACTCACCAAACCAAGATTAGCCTTAATCTGCGGTATTCTCTGCATTTCGATTTTTCCAATATTGGTAAAATTACGTTTAACACCAGGATTAATTTCGGCTTTTTACCGAATGTTTTTTGCTGTCGTTTTGTTGATGCCGTATGTTTTATTTAGCGGAAATTTTAAACTTCCGAGTTTGAAATTTACACTTTTGGCTATGCTTTGCGGTGTTTTATTTTCTTCGGATGTTGCGGTTTGGAATATCGCTATTCAGGAATCAAGCGCGACTCAGGCTTCACTTTTGACCAATTTATCTCCTGTTTGGGTTGGAGTTGGTTCTTTTTTCTTTTTGAAAGCAAAACCGGCAACCAATTTCTGGATCGGAACATTGGTCGCCTTGTTGGGAATGATAACTTTAGTAGGTTTTGAGTTTTTTATCGATTTAAATTTTAATCAAGCCTTTCTATTTGCCGTTTTGTCTGGAATCTTATATTCGATTTATCTTTTGGTGAGTAAAAATGTACTTTCAACAGTCGATGTTTTGTCGTTTATGACGATCAGTTTAACGGCTTCAAGTATTTATTTAGGCATTTTGTGTTATTCGTTAAACGAACCTTTCACTGGATTTTCAGATGCAGGCTGGTTTGTCTTGGTCTTGCAAGCCGTAATTTGTCAATTGTGCGCATGGCTTTCCATTAGTTATGCAACGCAGCACATGCGCGCAACCAGAGTTTCGTTAAGTTTGTTAAGTCAGGCAGTAATTACCTCGATTTTGGCTTGGTTGATTTTGGAAGAAAAAATAACTTTACAAATGGTTTTCGGAGGCATTATTCTACTTTTCGGAATCAGAATTACTTTTTACGATAAAACTATTTCTTTGAAAAGATTATTTTCTAAGAGTTAAAAGAATGGAACGCGGATGACGCGGATTTAAACTAATTTACACAGATTTATTTTTTGTATCTTAACAGAAAGGAATTGTGCTAATTTGCGGAATTTGTGGCGAAAAAGTCTCTCGCAGATTCAACAGATTTAAGCAGATTTGTTTTTTAAAATATTAGTAATTATTTTATCTGTAGCTAAAAAAAATTTGTGCAATTTGTGTAATTTGTGGTTAAAAAGTTTTCCCGCAGATTCAGCAGATCGAGCAGATTTATTTTTAGAAATCCTCAAAATCATTTTAATCTGTGGCAAAAAATTAGTGTAAATTCGAGTAATTCGTGGCTAAAAAAGTTTTCCCGCAGATGGAGCAAATTTATTTTTAGAAATCCTCAAAATCATTTAATCTGTGGAAAAAAATTAGTGTGAATTCGAGTAATTCGTGGCAAACAAAACTTAAAAAATTGAAACAAAAAAATATGTTACATAAAACTAAAATACCAAACTTAAAAGTAATCGCATTCGATGCCGATGATACTTTGTTTGTAAACGAAACTTATTTTCAGGAAACTGAACATAAATTCTGCGCTTTGATGGAAGATTATCTTTCGCATCAAGGTATTTCTCAGGAATTATTCAAAATAGAAATTGCCAATTTACCTTTATATGGTTACGGAATCAAAGGTTATATTCTTTCGATGATTGAAGCGGCAATGAACATTTCAAACAATACAATTCCAGTTGAAGTGATTGCAAAAATCATTCAATACGGGAAAGAACTTCTCGAAAAACCAATCGAATTACTGGACGGAATCGAGGAAACACTTCAAGCATTAAAAGGAAAATACAAATTGGTTGTTGCTACAAAAGGCGATTTAAAAGACCAGCATAGCAAATTGCACCGTTCTGGATTAGGTCATTATTTTCATCATATCGAAGTGATGTCAGACAAACAAGAAGTTGATTACGAAAAACTTTTGGGCCGTTTAGACATTCAGGCGCACGAGTTTTTGATGATCGGAAATTCATTAAAATCTGATGTACTTCCAGTTTTAGGAATTGGCGGTTATGCCGTACACATTCCGTTTCATACAACTTGGGAACACGAAAAAATTAATCATAAGATAGAACACGAGCATTTTAGTACATTTGAAACTATTGCAGAAGTGGTTCCGAATTTATTATAATGAAAACACTTTTAGACTTAGAAAATTGGAATAGAAAAGAGCATTTTGCCCATTTCCAACAAATGGATGAGCCCTTTTTTGGCGTTACTGTAGAAATTGACTGCACGAAAGCGTATCAAACGGCAAAAAGCTTGAATGCTTCTTTCTTTATTTTCTATCTGCATAAAACTTTAGCTGCGGTAAACGCAATTGAAAATTTTAAATACCGAATTTCAGAAAATCAAATCTACATCAACGATCGCGTAGATGCATCGGCAACTATTGGACGTGAAGACGGTACTTTCGGATTTTCATTAATTGAATATCATCCCGATTTTAAAACATTCGAGCAAATCGCATTGACCGAAATAGAACGTATTCAAAACACAACGGGACTTTTTACAAGATCTTTTGATAATGATAATTTGATACATTTCTCGGCAATTCCGTGGTTGAATTTCAGTTCAATTACCCATGCACGAAGTTTTACTTATCCAGACAGCTGTCCGAAAATTTCGTTTGGAAAAATGATGACTTCTGAAACTGGAAAAAGAACCATGTCGATGGCTGTATTTGTGCATCATGGTTTAATGGACGGAATGCATGTTGGACAATTTGTAGATCATTTCCAAGATCTTATGAATCAATAAATTGGAATAATTTTTGTTTATAAAAACATATGAAACAAATCCTCCTTTTTCTGGCTTTCATCTACAGTACTTTGTCTTTAAGTCAAACAGTACTAACTTCTTATCCCATAGATTTAAAAACAGCAAAGGAAGAATGTGAAACTTTGAATGCCGAAAATACCATTACGCATGATGTCTTTGTTTTTATAGCATCTGCCAGTAATTTTACGATTCTCAAATACAATAGTGCTTTATTTCTAAACGATCAGTTTGTAACTACCCGCCAATATGTCGAAAATAGATCGATGGTAGGTTATAGTTTCAGCGAAGACGGAAACCCAACTATATATTGGTTTTCGCCCAAAGACCAGAACATTATCGTTATAAAATATTATCTCGAAACCAAAACTACAAGAGCTTTAAAATTTTCTCTGCCTATTGAAGAACAATCGATTATTTCACAATATCAAAAAGACAATAATTTTTATTTAATTTTGAAATATAAGGAGAAACAGGCTTTAACAGTTTATGTATTTAAAAATGGAGTTGCCGACGAAAAATTACTTGATTTCTCTTCTTTTACTTTTCGGGATCGTAGAACCCAGCAGAAAACGTTCAATCAGATTTTAAATGAAAATCCGATTGAAAAAATGGATTCTGGCGAATATAATCCGCTTTATAAAGCTGTGTCAAAAAGCAAATTGTACACACTTCCCAATCGCTTAATTTTAACTTTAGACCAAAGTCCGAGAAAAACACAGCTATTTGATATTAATTTAGAAAACTCAGAGATAAAAGAAAAAACATTTTTACAGCCTTTAGGTCACAAAAATGCCAAAACTTCTAACTCTTATTATCATGAAAACAAATTGTATCAGATAAACTTGAATTCGAACGAATTGTTATTTGACATTAAAGACTATACCTCTGGGGAAGTCGAAAAATCATTTCATATAACAAAAAACGACAGCATCAACTTTAAAAATTCGCCACTTTTAAGCCAGATTGAAAATAGAAAACCCAAGATCATTAAAAAGACAAGTAGTTTTCTAAAAGAATTGGCTTCTGTAGATGCGGGTATTTCTGTATTCAAAAACAAGAAAAATCTTTTTATTACGTTGGGTGGCACTGGCAGTAATTCAAGAACTTTTGCTGCAAATGGGTTTAATATGTTTGATGATTCTTTTGGAGATTTTGCTTCTCCTAATTATTACAATATAGAAAGCAATTATTCTGTCTTTTTTGAAAGTGTCTGGACCAAAAAATTGGAAACCACAACCGAAACCCATGAAGCACTCGCTGCAGATAAAATATATTATTTTATAGATACCCACAAGGAGATATTTATTCCAAACATTCTTAAATTAAATAATTACTCCGTTTTAGGGTATTACGATACTGCTGCAAAAGAATATGTCTTGCGTAAATTTACAGACGGTATTTAATACTCAATAATGCCCTAGAACGTTAAAATTCTATTGAACTGCTTCTCTTTTTAGAAAATTACCCTATTCTAACATCTTTCTGTCTTTTAGAGGAAGACTTTACCTACAATTTATTGTTGTTTTGAGCAAAAATTTAAAATCAAAGATAACAATGAAAAAAGTTATAATGACTCTTGCATTTGCACTTGCACTAACAGGCGTAAACGCTCAAACAGAAAACAGCAATAACGGATTTAACAAATGGTCTGTAGAATTAGCTGCCGGGGTGACTAAACCACAACGTCCATTTAATGCTGGATACACTACTAATACTATTAGTCCTTGGACTGGAGATTTAGGTGTTCGTTATATGTTTAACAACAAATTTGGTTTGAAAGCCGATTTTGGATATAACAGCTTTACTGCAAAAGGTAATTCTCTAGATTTTGATTCAAAATATTACAGAGTAGATTTACAAGCAGTTGCAAATTTAGGACGCATCATGAATTTTGAAACGTGGACTAACACAATTGGTTTATTAGGACATGCTGGTTTTGGTTATGCTCAATTAAGAAACGATAATTTTAAAGGAGCAGATGAAGTTGGTAACTTTATTGCTGGTGTAACAGGACAAATTAAATTATCAAACAGAGTTGCTTTAACTGGTGATTTCTCAACTATTTTAAACGCATCTCAAGATCGTACTTTTGACGGAACCTATGTTGCAGAAAACAGAGGTTTTTCTGGATTAATTTTTAATGGAACTGTTGGTTTAAACATTTACTTAGGTAAAAACGCAAAACATGCTGACTGGACTGTTACTGAGGGTACAAACAATAATGCTGACATTTCAGCTTTAGAAAATAAAGTTGCAGAGCTTGAAGGAAAAATCAAAAACATTCCTGCACCAAAAGAAACTATTATTGAAAAACAAATTACTCAACCAGTTGATAACGATTTGATCAAAAAAATGATTAATGATAAGTATTACAGTGTGTATTTTGATTTCAACAAAGCTACTCCAATCGAAAACTCAACAGCAGCGATTGATGTTGTTTTAAATTATTTAAGAAAGAATCCATCAGCCTCTCTTGACCTTGTAGGTTATGCTGATCAAGTTGGAAAAGATGATTACAATCAAAGACTTTCAAACGCTAGAGCAAATAATATTAAAACTATTTTCGAAAAAGCTGGAATTGCTTCTTCTCGTTTAAATGTTATTGCTAATGGCGCTGATACATCAATCCAAAAAGATTCTGATGAAGCTAGAAGATTAGCTAGAAGAGTTACTTTCATTGTAAAATAATTTCTTTTACATTATAAATCAAAGGCCTTAAGATAATTATCTTAAGGCCTTTTTATTTTCATTAAATACGGCATAAAATTTGAAGCAAACATCTGATATCCATTAAGAAACGCATTTATGAAAAAACGACTACTTCTTTTTCTTTTGTTTTTTAA
>NZ_CAMLIX010000137.1 GCF_946479975.1 uncultured Flavobacterium sp. | reverse complement strand
GGAAACTGTAAAAGCCATCCGCAGAATGAACCCAAATACTACTCTTGAAACTTTGATTCCGGACTTTCAGGGAATTGAAAGAAATATTGACAGAATTGTTGAAGCAAATCCTGAAGTAGTTTCTCATAATGTTGAAACCGTTCGTCGTTTAACACGCGAAGTTCGTATTCAGGCAAAATATGATAGAAGTTTAGAAGTGCTTCGTTACTTAAAAGAAAAAGGCATCAACAGAACTAAATCTGGAATTATGTTAGGTCTTGGAGAAACAGAAGAAGAAGTTTTCCAGACTATGACTGATTTAAGAAACGCTAATGTAGATATAGTAACTATTGGACAATATTTACAGCCAAGTAAAAAACATCTTCCTGTAAAAGAATTTATTACTCCTGAACAATTTGCCCGTTACGAGAAATTCGGACTTGATTTAGGTTTCAGACACGTTGAAAGCGGACCACTTGTTCGTTCTTCATACAAAGCACAAAAACACATTTTATAAAAAAGTTTAACTATATAACCGGTAAATCGTTTAATCGCTGTTACAGCTAAACGATTTACCGGTTTCACGATTAAGCAAATAAACAAAACATTGAAAACAAGAATTGCCATTAATGGATTTGGAAGAATTGGTAGAAATTTATTTCGCCTGCTTTTAAATCATCCTGAAATAGAAGTCGTAGCTATAAATGACATTGCTGATAATAAAACCATGTCGCATTTAATAAAGTACGACAGTATTCACGGTGTTTTGCCTTTTGAGGTAAGTCATGACGAAAACAGCATAATAGTAGACGGAAGGCATTTTTTCTTTTTTCATGAAAAAAATATTTCAAATTTAGACTGGAAAACGCATTCAATTGACATTGTTATTGAATCGACAGGAAAATACAAAACGCACGAAGAATTAAACAGACATCTGGAAGCAGGTGCCAAAAAAGTAATTCTTTCTGCACCGTCTGAAGTAGACACAATAAAAACTGTTGTTCTTGGGGTAAATGAAACTATTCTAGAAGGAAATGAAACTATTGTTTCTAATGCAAGCTGTACCACAAACAATGCTGCTCCGATGATTAAAATTATCGAAGAACTTTGCGGTATTGAACAAGCTTATATTACAACGATACATTCTTTCACAACAGATCAAAGTCTTCATGACCAGCCACATAAGGATTTACGCCGTGCGAGAGGCGCAAGTCAGTCAATTGTTCCAACAACTACAGGTGCGGCTAAGGCATTAACAAAAATTTTTCCTAAATTGCACAACAAAATCGGCGGATGCGGTATTCGTGTTCCCGTTCCAGATGGTTCATTAACAGATATCACCTTCAACGTAAAACGCGCAGTTAGCATTGAAGAAATTAATAAAGCATTTAAAGAAGCCTCAAAAACAAATTTAAAAGGGATATTAGATTATACCGAAGATCCTATTGTCTCGGTAGATGTAATTGGCAATACACATTCTTGTTTATTTGATGCACAGTTAACTTCGGTTATTGATAAAATGGTTAAAGTTGTCGGCTGGTATGATAACGAGATTGGCTATTCATCAAGATTGATCGATTTAATTTTACTAATAAGAAAAAAATAAGGTTCATTGTAAAAGCACTGCCATACATGAAATACTATCTTTTTATTGTTGTTTGTTTTCTTAACTCGTTTTTGTATTCTCAACCTAAAAAGAATACAGATAGCGTTGCCTATTATAACAAAATGGCCAATGCGAATCTTAACAATAAAAATTACGGTACCGGAACAGTTTATACTCCAAAATCAGTCAGTTTTTGTGAAGTTCACGACCAAAAAGAAAATGCAGCTAATCAGACTTTAAAGCTGGGTAAAATTTTTTACAATCAAGGAAAACTTGAAGATGCATTAAAAAACTTTCACAAAACTGTTTCTTTCTACGATACACTAAAACCAAGCTGCATCAAGGCTTTGGCATTGTATTATATTGGAGTAGCAAATACGGCAAAAGGCGATTATAAAACAGCAGAGGTTTACTATGCAAAATCTCGTGATTTATTAAAAAAGCTTAATATTACTGATTATACCGAAGCTTTAAATTATCAGAAAGCATTAGCACAAAAGAAGAATAATGATCTTCCTCTGGCGGCAAAAACTTTTAGACATATTATTCTAATGCCAAACAATCCTGGCATTATAAAAACCAAAGTAGATTCTTATTATCAGCTTGGCTTGATTGAAACACAGCTCAAAAGGAATGACTCTGCCATGATTTACTTTGATCAAGCGTTAGATTACAACGAAAAAAGTAATGATCTTCCGAAAAAATCAAAAATAGTTTTAGCGATAAGCCAATATTATAAGCAGAATAAAAATTATGATATGGCTTATTCTTTTTTAGATGAGCATTATCAGCTAGAAAATTATCTTTTACGATTGAAAAATGCAAAGGTTGATTTAAATGAATTCGAAAAATTCAAAAAAAATCAGTCTCTAAATAATACTATAAAAAGAGAAAGCGAAGAAAAAATCCAGCTGAAAACGTATCGTTATTCCAAATTAGTGAGCATTTTGGCTATTGCTTTGATCTCAATTTTATCGCTTTTGAGTTTGGCTTTGTACAAAAACAATATTATTAGAAATCAGAATAATTTACTGCTTCGCGAAAAAAACAAAGAACTTATTTTAGCTAAAAATAAAGCCGAAAAAGCTTCCAAAGCCAGATCTGAATTCTTGTCTACCGTAAGTCACGAATTACGAACGCCGTTGAACGCCATTAACGGGATTACACATATTTTAATTGAAGATAATCCGAAAAAGAAACAGATGAAATATCTGGAGTCTTTAAAATTTTCGGGAAATTATTTAACCACTTTTATCAATGAGATTTTAGAAATCAATAAAATTGATTCGACCAAAGTTGAAGTTGAAACGATTAGCTTTAATCTAAAAGAACTTTTATTTAATATTCAGAGTTCGTTAAAAGAACTTGCAACGGCCAATAAAAATTATTTCAATTTAGAAATAGACAAATCGATTCCCGACAGTTTAATAGGAGATCCAACCAAACTTTCTCAAATCATTTTGAATCTAATCAATAATGCTTTAAAATTTACCCAAAACGGGCATGTAAGCGTTATTGCAAAATTATATTCTCAGGAAGATGACAGCGCTACTATTTATTTCGAAATTGTAGATACTGGAATCGGAATTCCAGAAGACAAACTTCAAAGTGTTTTCGAAAGTTTTTCTCAGGGTTCTATCGAAGTAAATCGTAAATATGGAGGAACCGGACTTGGACTTACCATTGTAAAAAAACTTATTGAACTATTGGGTGGAGAAATAAAATTGAAAAGTGAAGTAGGCAAAGGTTCGACTTTTACTTTCAAATTAAATTTTAAAATTAACCACGAACCATTAGAAATAGTGGAGGAAATTGTAAAACCATATAACGATAAAAAATTGATCAACAAATCTATTTTATTGATTGAAGACAACAAAATCAATCAAATGATAACTAGAAAAATGCTTGAAAACAAAAACATTATCTGCGAGATTGTAGATAATGGAGAAGACGCTGTAGAGCTTTTAAAAATCAAACGTTTCGATATGGTTTTAATGGATGTTCATCTTCCTGGCATTAATGGTACAACAGCGACCAAGCTAATTCGTGAATTTGATAAAACAACTCCAATTATTGCACTTACCGCTATTTCGCTTGACGAAAATCGTGATATGCTTCTTTCTTTCGGAATGGATGATGTTATCACGAAACCATTTGTTCCAGACGAATTTTACACTACAATTGCTAAGTTTTTTGACTAATAAAAATTCTTAGATGTTAAGCTTCTAAGTTTAATTTTACATATTCTAAAATTGTCGTGTCAAAGTTTTGCTGATTATTGATGAAAGAACTTTTTATTGGCAGATAA
This sequence comes from uncultured Flavobacterium sp., assembly GCF_946479975.1. Next base: position 9,984 of record NZ_CAMLIX010000137.1, on the reverse strand, counting down.
TACAATTGAGAAGCCAGTTTAGAATCTTTTAATCTTACAAAATCTTTCTCGGTGGTAACAATTTTTCTGCCGTTTGCTTTATTTTGAATCATATCTAAATCGGCATCAGAAAAGTTGTGATGATCTGGAAAAGTCAAACATTCGTCGTTTTCATTTTTCAAATAATCAAAAAACGGTTTAGGTTTTGCAATTCCCGCCAAAAGTATTTTAGATTCTGATTTAATTTCACTGACAGCAATTTTTTCTGCAGTTCCAAAAATCACTTCATCATAATCTATAAAAGTAAAAAAGAGTTGCTGCGAATAGTTTAATTTCAATTTTAATCTAATTTGAGCCTGTTCCTCTTCTGATAATTTTTTACGACATTTAGTAACAATCACAATATTTGCTCTTTCAGCTCCGCTCCTGCTTTCTCTTAAATTTCCAGTTGGAAGAATAAAATCATCCGCATACAAATCTCCATAAGAAGTTAGTAAAATATAAAAACCAGCTTTTACTTTACGGTGCTGAAAAGCATCATCCAACAAAATAATTTCTGGCTTTTCATTCTGCGAAAGCAACTGCTCAATTCCATTTGTACGATTGGCATCAACGGAAACCATTATCTTTGGAAATTTTTGATAAAACTGAAAAGGTTCATCGCCCAAAATTTCGGCATTCGAATTTTCATCAGCCAAAACAAAACCTTCAGATTTTCTTTTATAACCTCGACTCAAAGTGGCGATTTTATATTTATCAGATAACAATCGAATTAAATATTCAATTTGAGGTGTCTTTCCCGTGCCTCCAACGCTTAAATTCCCCACTGCAATAACAGGAAGATCAAATGATGTGGATTTTAAAACTCCTTTATTAAAAAGAATATTACGGATTGAAGTAATAAATCCGTACAAAATGGCGAAAGGGAAAAGTAATTTTCGGAGTAAGTTCATAGAAGTTATTTATCGGAATAATGGCCCATTGCAGAAATTACAAATACAGTTACAACTTCGTCATCTACCTTATAAATTAATCGATCTTTTTGATTAATGCGTCTTGACCAATATCCTGAATATTCATATTTTAATTGCTCCGGATTACCAAAACCTTCGTATGGATTTTCTGTAAGGTCAATTAAAATTTTAGCAATATTTTTAACAGCAATTTTATTTCCTGATTTTTTATGTTTTTCAATATCCTGAAAAGCTACCTTGGTTATTTCAACCCTAAACTTCCCCATATGTCATCTGGATTTAACGTTGTTGTTTCACCATTTTTAATGTTTTCTTCGGCTTTTTTTACCTTTTCAACAAATTCAGAACTATAATTAACTTCATCCTCATTAACTTGTCCATAAGCTGATTCAACAATTTCAATACCTTCGATGCCTTTAAAAAAAACTTCGAACATCTCCATGAATGCTTTTCCTCCCTTCGTTTGTTCGTTAATTTTTATTGTAGTCATGACCTTAAATTTAGAAATACAAATATACGAAAAGTACGTAATCGGTTTACATAATATAAACTTCTCATTTACATATTATATTAGAGATCATCTATCCAGGAAACAGCTTTAACTTTTATTAAGTATATTTTTTTTTCGTTAATTTGTTTGAGGTTTTCGCCACTAGTAAAAACTTGAAACCTAAAAAATGAAACATAATTAAAAATGAAAATAAAAAATATAATATCCGTTCTCGAAGAAATGGCTCCCTTGGCTTACGCCGAAGATTTTGACAATGTCGGACTTTTAGTTGGAGATTCTGAAACGGAGAGTACTGGAGTTTTAGTTTGTCACGACGCTTTAGAAACCGTGATTGACGAAGCCATTGCTAAAAACTGCAATTTACTGGTTTGCTTTCATCCGATATTATTTTCTGGAATAAAAAAAATTACTGGTAAAAATTATGTCGAGCGTGCCATTTTAAAAGCTATTAAAAATGATATTGCCATTTATGCCGTTCACACAGCACTTGACAATCATTCGCAGGGCGTAAATAAAATTTTCTGTGACGCTTTAGGTTTGACAAATACTAAGGTTTTGATTCCGAAACAAAATTTCATTCAAAAATTAGTCACTTTCACGGTTCCTGAAAATGCCGATAACGTTCGAAATGCGATGTTTGAAGCCGGCGCCGGAACAATTGGAAATTATGACAACTGCAGTTTCAATTCAGAAGGTTTTTTTACTTTTCAAGGAAATGAAGATAGCAATCCCGTAATTGGAGAAAAAGGAAAATTGCATACAGGGCAAGAAATTAAAATTGAAGTTGTTTTTGAAAAGCATCTTCAATCCCGAATTTTAAAAGCACTTTTTGCTACTCATATTTACGAAGAAGTAGCTTATGAAATTTATGATTTAAAAAATTCGCACCAAAATATTGGTTTAGGAATGATTGGCGAATTGGAAACTGAAATGGACGAAAAAGATTTTCTTATTTCTGTAAAAGAAAAAATGATTGCAGACGGAATTCGTCATTCTACCTTTTTAGGAAAGAAAATTAAAAAAGTTGCTGTTCTTGGAGGTTCAGGAAGTTTTGCAATAAAAAATGCAATTCAGGCTGGAGCCGATGCTTTTTTGACTGCAGATTTGAAGTATCATCAGTTTTATGAAGCAGAAAATCAGTTACTTTTGGCAGATATTGGTCATTTTGAGAGCGAACGCTATACAAAAAATTATATTGTTGATTATCTTCGAAAAAAAATTCTTAATTTTGCAATCATTTTATCGGAAGAAAATACAAATCCAGTTAAGTACTTATAGAATATGACGAATACGAAAGAATTAAGTGTTGAGGACAAGTTAAGAGCAATATACGATTTACAGCTTATTGACTCTAGAATTGACGAAATCAGAAACGTTAGAGGAGAACTTCCTTTAGAAGTTGAAGATTTGGAAGATGAAGTTGCGGGCTTAAGCACACGTTCAGAGAAACTGAAAAGTGAACTTGAAGTAATTGAGGAGCAAATCAAAGCGAAGAAAAACGCTATTGATGAGCACAAAGAAGTGATCAAGAAATACACAAAACAACAAGAATCAGTACGTAACAACAGAGAATTTAATTCTTTGACAAAAGAAGTTGAATTTCAGGAATTAGAAATTCAATTGGCTGAAAAGCAAATCAAAGAAATGAAAGCTTCTATCGAGCACAAAAAAGAAGTTATTTCTAACTTGAAAGAAAAACTTGATGCTAAAAGCTCTCATTTAAAACATAAAAAATCTGAATTAGACGCTATTATGGCTGAAACTCAAAAAGAAGAAGTCTTCTTAACTGAGAAATCTGCTGAATTTGCTGCACAAATCGAAGACAGATTATTAGCTGCTTACAACAGAATCAGAACAAGTGTTCGTAACGGATTGGCTGTAGTTTCTATCGAAAGAGGAGCTTCTGCAGGATCTTTCTTCACGATTCCACCACAAACTCAGGTTGAAATCGCTTCAAGAAAGAAAATCATTACTGATGAGCACTCTGGAAGAATTTTAGTTGACTCTGCTTTAGCAGATGAAGAAAAAGAGAAAATGGAACAATTGTTCTCAAAAATCTAAATAACTAGTCCCGATTTAATCGGGACTTTTTTTTGCTGTATTTTTTGCCACGAATTACACGAATTTTCACGAATTTTTTATTTTCATTAGTTGAGATAAAAAATAATTAGTAAAAATTCGTGTAATTCGTGGCAGACTTTTTTTTTATCTTTAGAAAAAAAATTAAGTTTTGGGAATTAAAAAAGGTATTCGTTTTATCACATTAAAATCAGTTGGCTCTTATATCAACTTCTTGAGTTATGTTCGTCCGCAAAAAGCGATGGAACTTTCATACGCACTTTTTAGCCAGCCACGAATTGGCAGATTACAAAAAGAAACACTTCCGAAAATTTTAAAAAATACAGAAACAGAAATTTTTCATCATAATGATCATCATTTTCAAGCCTATATCTGGAAAGGAAATAAAACCAAAATCCTCTTAGTTCACGGCTGGGAAAGCAATGCTTCGCGATGGAAAAAAACGTTACCACATCTTCAAAAATCTGGTAGTACAATAATTGCAATCGATGCGCCAGCACACGGACAAAGCAGCGGAAAAGAATTTAATGTGCCGCTTTATGCAGAGTTTATTAATAAGGCTGTAGAAAAATATCAACCTACAATTATTATTGGCCATTCTATTGGAGGCGCCGCTTGTGTATATCATCAATATTTATTCCCGAATACCAGCATCAATAAAATGGTGATTTTGGGAGCGCCATCAGATTTAAAAACTTTGATTGACAATTATATTGCCATGTTGAGTTTGAATAAAAAAATGCTTCCACTATTAGAAAACAAATTCCTAAATCGCTTTAATTTTAAACTGGCCGATTTTTCAGGAGAAAAATTCGCATCTGCATTTACTATTCCTGGATTAATTGCGCACGATACTTCAGATAAAATTGTAGCTTTCGCCGAAGGGCAAAAAATAGCCAGCAATTGGAAAAACAGTCAATTTATAGAAACGAGCGGTTTAGGTCACGGAATGCATGATGACGAGTTGTACGATAGAGTGATTGAATTTCTTTTTTCTGAAGGAACAAAGTAGCAAAGAATTCACTTTTTTGTGATTCTGAGGCACGAAGGATCACACTCGAAACTCGACAAAGATTGGCGATTTTGCTTGCGGACTTACTAGTGTGATCCTTCGTGCCTCAGGATGACAAAATTGCGTAAAATTTATTTTTTGACTACTTTTGCATTATGGAAGAAAATTTAAAACGTCTTAATAAATTTATCGGAGAAACGGGTTATTGTTCTCGTCGTGAAGCCGATAAACTTATCGAAGAAGGACGCGTAACAATAAATGGCGTTGTGCCAGAAATGGGAACGAAAGTTTCACCACATGATGAAGTGCGAATTGACGGAAAATTAATCGTTGAGAAAAATGAAAAGCTAGTTTATTTGGCATTCAATAAACCTGTCGGAATTGAATGCACGACTAATTTAGACGTTCAAAATAATATTGTTGATTATATTAATTACCCAAAGCGTATTTTCCCAATTGGAAGATTGGATAAAGCCAGTGAGGGATTAATTTTCATGACAAATGATGGTGATATCGTAAATAAGATTTTACGCGCCAGAAACAATCACGAAAAAGAATATACGGTTACGGTAAACAAACCAATTACAGAACGCTTTATTCAAAGAATGGGAAATGGAATTCCGATTTTGGATACGGTTACGAAAAAATGTAAAGTAGAGCAAATAAGTAAATTTACTTTTAAGATCATTTTGACGCAAGGTTTAAACCGCCAGATCCGAAGAATGGCTGAATATTTAGGTTATGAAGTTACGGCGTTAAAACGTATCCGAATTATAAATATTTCTTTGGATGTTCCTGTTGGAAGATACAGAGATTTGACAGATGATGAAATTACAGAATTAAATCAGTTGATTGAACCTTCAAGCAAAACAGAAGAAGCAAGTTTTCCTAAAGAAGAAAATACGGCTCCCACTTTGGCTCCAACAAGAAGAAAAGCATATATTTCGCAACATGATCCTCGATTTAAAAAAAGAGGAGATAATTAATATTGGATGGAAAAAGGTGTATTGAAATAATCAATACACCTTTTTTAAAATTAGATTTTCTTATTAAAAATCCTTAACTCATTCTCATAAATATAGTAAACAGACTGTGTTGCAGCGTCTATTTCATAAAATGGGCGCATGTTTTCAAAGATGATTTTATCTACTTCTGTTCCATCTTCTTTTTTTACTTTAACAAGGACTTTTTTATTTGTCGCTTCATCTTTAGCAAAAATATAAGAAAAATCACGATTTTGTTTCATCGCATCAAAACGTTGGTTAAGTCTTTTTGAAACACCTCCTAAAACCGCAGAACCAGCTGCTTGATTTCCTGCTCTTTTTAATCTTCCCTCATTTCTAGCTTTTACCACACTGGCCGCTTCTTTTCCTGTTGCAGGATCTATGGTTGTCATAGTCCATTCGCTTCCAAGAGCTGCATTCCCTGCAGATGAAATTCCTAAACCAATTGATCCAGCAGTAGCAAGAGCAGATCCCCATGCTCTGCCTCCATCACCCGGTTGTGTGTAAACTCTTTGGTATAAAACTTTACCTTCTTTACTTACACCCATAACTTCTGTTGGTCCTGAAAGCGCAACACCCCAAGAAAACAATTCAATTGAGTTTAGTTCTTTTTCTTTCTTGACATTAACTTTTGCAAAGGCATTAGGTTTATCTGTACCTTTTGTATCAAACTTAAAAAGCTTCTCATCATTATAAACTAAAAACTGATTTTCGGTATCATCAAAAACACTTAATAATGGACGTTTTTCATTAAATTTTAAATTCCCTTTCCATAATTTTTTTCCACTTTTGTAATCCACCATGTTTCCATAAGTGGCTGTTAAATAAAGTACTTTGTCGTCGACTTTTCCTAAGTAATTAATTGCATCTTCTTTATCATCAGAAATTTCGATAAAGCTTTTCCATTTTTTTTGACCATCTTTATCAATCAGCATCATTTCATTTTCAGCAACATATAGATAATCTCCATCAATTGGAATTACTTTTTTCAATCCGTCACCACGAGCGTCTTTTTTCCAAACTTTAGATCCATCATTTAAGTTATAAAAGTTGAATCCGCTGTTGTGAGCAACTAAAATTTTATCTTCCCAATCTTCTAAATAAACAATATATTTTGTTTTGATTGCATCGTCCCAAATTGGTTTTCCAGTTTCAGAATCTAACACATTCAAATATTGTTTAGTAGAAAGTAATCCCTTACTATTTATAACGACTACATTCTTGTTGTTTTGAGTTGGAAAAACTTTTGTGTACTCAATATCTCCGGTCCATTTTAAAACACCAGTTGCTCTGTCAATTGCAGATAATTTTCCAAAATAAAGCGAGTAAATCATATGACCACTTACTTCTGCCTCGTTCGACTGATTGGCTTTAAAAGTAAACATCGACGAAAGCATACTTTTTGCATCACCTTGTTCGGTTTTCCATTTAACAGAACCCGTATTTAGATCAATTAAAGAAGCTATAACTTTCCCGTTTTCTACTCCTTTTACCAAATATTCGTTGTCTTCATACAAAAATTGACTATTAAAAACAGTGTATTGATATTTTGCTGAATTGTAAACTACTTTACCATCTAAAGTATTAATTAAAATGGTTTTATAATTTACCAAAGCTTCTACATAAGGTGTGCCTTCGATGACATTTAAGATGCGTTCACTTGCAAATAGATTATCAGTATCCACATTATTAATTTTGTTTAGAGTTTCCAATGCACTAACTCCTCCAACTTCCTTATCGGCATCAAAACTCCAAATTTCAGCTTTGGTTTCAGGATTTATTCCTTTAACAATATTTCCTTCTTTGATTACAAATATTCCTGTGGTGGAATTTTGAGCTAGATCCTCGATTTTCGAATTCATCTTTATAACTTCATCAGCATTTCTCTGAGAAAAACCAGAATAGCTAATTAAAGTCAAAAAGAATACAAACATAATTTTCTTCATAATTACATGCTTTATTTAATAGAAAATATCTTACATAATAATGTGATAGACAATTTTAATTGTAATAAAATACTTAAAAATATAATTATATAAAGGTTGTTTATTTTTTTTCTTTATTTAAAAATTCATAATAAAGTGCTTTCGATAAAAAACCTTCATTTTGATAACGCACAATCATTTCTTCTCTCAAACCTTCGTCATAACCTCCATTCAAATTATTCTTATGAAAATACTCTCTACGAGCTTCATCATTAAAATTTAATCGGCTTAGGAAAACTGGTTCTACTCCTTTGTTTACAGAGATATTATAAGTGGTAACTAAATTTCCCCAATTTACATAACTGCATAAAAGAATCGTTCCGTAGAAATACCAGATCATTTGATTGAACAAATATGCATTGGTTTTCTGCTTTTGAATTTTCTGAAAAGAAACGATCAAACCAATAATGGCTAAAATTAGAAATGCGTAAACTCCGAGTCTTTTATAGGTTAAACCGAAGAAAGAAACGTATTCTGAGTTTTTGATCATAGCGCTTACAATTAAAACTATATTTAAAGCAAGCCAAACTTTTGCGAGAGTTTTTAAGGTTTTGGCTTTTTGATCAAAATTAAATCCGCCTTTAAAATAAAATAGAATTACTCCTACTGCCATAAGAATTGAAAAAATAACCGCGTTTACACGTTCGTGCGTATCAGCACTTAGATTTGCTTTTTCTACTACTTCAAAAAACTGTTCATAATTATAAGTTCCAATGAAAACTAAAAGCATAAGATTCAGCAAAAACAGGGTGATTTCACCACTTTTTCGTTCGAAATCCAAATCTAAAAACGAAAATGTACTTTGGTTTTTAACCTCAGAAATATCGCTGAAATCATTACTCAATTTCGGATTGTATTCGTAAAAAGCATCAGGAATCCAATAATTCCAAAAACTGAATGAAATATAAAATCCTAAAATAGTGATTCCGATTAATTGCGGGAGGTTTAGATCTAATTCATAATCTGTAAATAATGAAGAAAAATGATCGCTTCCAAAAGAGTATACGATAAAAAACAATCCAAGAAAAATAACTGGAATAAGGACAAAAGCAATTAACTTTTTTGCTAGATGATTATGGATTTTTCGTTCTGGCAGCCACTGACTAAACATCAAAATTCGACCTAACGAAGTAATTCCGTTTAAAATTATTAGAGGAAAAACTTGTATTGTTTTGAGTTCTGCCTCTTGAGTTCTAAATTGCAAAATAAGTATTGACAAGGCTAAGGCGAAAAACGATGCCCCATCTCCATACCAAGCAAAAGCGAAACAAGACAAAATAGAAGTTAGCACGAGAGCTAAATGAGATCGATCAACAAACTTTTCCTGGAAGAAATAGCTTATTAAGAGTGTCAAAACGACACCAAAAATAGAAATATTGATTCCAACAGATTGGTTGTAAAAAAGCAGTATAAAAACCGCGGTACAGGCAAAAATGATTTGATGTTTTTTCATGATTTCAAATTTAAAAGTACTTTGTAATTCAAAGTTTAAGAATAAAAAAATAGCATTATTACGATTTCATTAATTTTTCGAGATACGAAAGGTGTTCTTTAAACGCCGCGCGGCCAAGCGGTGTTACCTGATAAGATGTTTTAGGCTTTTTGCCCACAAATTCCTTTTTAATCTCGATGTATTCAGATTTTTCTAATGCAGAAGAATGACTTGCTAAATTACCATCGGTAATATTCAAAAGGGTTTTCATCTCGGTAAAATCTACCCAGTCGTTAACCATCAGAACGGACATAATACCCAGTCTGACACGGCTTTCAAAGTCTTTATTTAGCTTATCAATAATTCCCATTCAATTATTTGTATTTTTTGAACATCACTAATCCGTATATGATATGCAGGATTCCGAATCCTAAGATCCAAAATAATAATCCATATCCAATATAAAAAAGCGAAATACATCCTAAAATTAGTTCAGAAAAACCTAAATATTTTATGTCAGAGAAAGTATATTTTTCTGCATTTATAACGGCTAATCCGTAAAATATTAATGTTGATGGCGCTACTAGTCCAAAATATCCGTGGTACATTAATGCCAGACAGAATATCCCTCCTGCTAAAAGCGGTACTGCTAGATTAAACAGCATTTTTTTTGTTGCTGAAGTCCAAATTGGCAGGTTGTATTTTTTACTTTTTCTGATGGTGAAAAAGATTCCGAATGCAAAGGCAAAGGCCAAAATTGTAATTCCAATCCAAAATAATTCCGAAACTAGACTTGGAGAATATACTCTGTAATCATCATTTACATAATCTGTTCCGTTTGCTTGAAATAATTGGTAAACATAGATTCCGCCAATTAAAGCCGAAAGTCCAGCGAAGACTCCCGAAAGTCCGCTTAATGATATAAATCGTGAAGAACGCTCCATCATGGAACGTATATGTGCTAAATCTTCTTGGTGCTTTTGATTCATAATTAAAGTACTTTGCGTT
>NZ_CAMLIX010000136.1 GCF_946479975.1 uncultured Flavobacterium sp. | reverse complement strand
TCTGTAACGGTATTTCTAACCGCCGACGAAGCTTTAAATTTAGTTACATATTTTCCGCTTCCAATGCTAGAATTTGCACCATAAGTCCACGCATGTTGTTCGCGTAAATTCATATTTAAGTAACTATTAAAATCGCCTCCCAAAATTTGATTTGCAATAACAGCAGGGAAAAAATCAGGATCGCTCATTTTTAAATTTACTGTATTTACTAATGAAATTTCAGATTGAACTGCATTTGGAACATCTACAAAATCAATTTGTAATTTTGAAGGATTCACAGGATCAGGATAAGTATTTTTTACAATGCTTTGTTTTTTCCATCCGCTGAATAATTTTTCAACTGCCGATTTTGTTTCTTTAAATTTAATATCACCGATAATCACTAAATACGCATTTTCTGGAACAAAGTGTGTGCTGTAGTTGTTCTGAACGTCTGCAAGAGTAACATTTTTTACTGTTTCTTCAGAAAGATATTCACCATTTGGATGATTTTTTCCAAATGCTAAAACATCTACAACTCTATTTGAAATTGCAGGAACACTTTTTTCGTCAGCTTTAAGTCCTTCTAATAATTTTGCTTTTTCTTTATCAAATTCAGCCTGAGTAAAATTAGGTTGCAATGCACCTTCGGCTAAAAGTTCTAAAACGCGTCCAGAATATTTTGATAATGCACTTGCATATGCACCTTGCGAAGTGAAATTTATATTGGCTCCGTAAAAGTCAATTTCTTCATTAAATGCTTCTTTTGGTGTTTTTTTAGTTCCGTTTCCAATTAAACTGCTGGTCAATTCATCAACGCCTTTTTTGTTTCCTTCAGTAAATGGCGGGTTATCCAAAGTAAGCGTAAAACTCACTCGAGGTAATTTATGGTTTTCAACAACTAAAACTTTCATTCCGTTTGATAAAACAAAGGTCTGTGGTTTTTTGATGTTGACTACTGGGGCGTTTCCTGGTTTGGGTTGTGGACGATCTTGTGCTTGCATAATTCCAGTTAGGAATAAAAGGATTAAAAAAGTATATATTTTTTTCATGATTCGATATTCTTAGTTTTGAGATTTAGAGGTAGGAATATAATCTAAAATTAAGCGCTGATTTGGATTCAAATATTTCTTGGCAACTTCTCTAATTTCTTCTCTTGTAATAGAATGGTAAATGTCGATTTCAGTATTAATTAAATTTACGTCTCCATAAAGTAAATAATAAGAAGCTAGATTTTCTGCAATTCCTTCTACGCTCGAATTGGCATTGATGTAATTATTATCGAATTTGTTTTGCAATTTTTCATAATCTTTTTCAGAAATAAGATCGGTTTGGATTTTTACAATCTCTTCGTCCATTTCTTTTAAGATATCGGCAGTTGTATTTGGAGCCATTGGCAGACCATATAATATATAGGTACCGTAGTCTTCCTGGCTAAAACCTACTGCACCAATTTGTAGCGCCATTTTTTTGTCGTCTACTATTTTTTTGTAAAGTTTAGAGCTTTTTCCATCACTTAAATAAGAAGAGATTAAATCTAAAACTCTAGCATCTCTAGTTTTCATTGACGGCGTTCTGTAAGAAGCCACAATCATTGGAATCTGAATGTTGGGATCTTCGTAAGTTGCTGTAATCGGCTGTATAATTGGATCTTCTGTAAAAGTTTGTTTCTTAACTTCTTCGCCTCTTGGAATTGGTCCGAAATATTTCTGAATCCATTCTTTAGTTTTAGTTTTATCAAAATCTCCTGCAACAACCAAAACAGCATTATTTGGAGTGTAGAATTTTTTATTAAAAGCTTGAAACTCTTCAAGAGTCGCAGCATCTAGATCTTTCATAGATCCAATGGTGGTCCATCTGTACGGATGTTTTTTAAACATATTCTTTTTAACCTCCGAAAGAATGTTTCCGTACGGTTGATTGTCGTAACGCATTCTTTTTTCTTCTTTGACAACTTCATTTTGCGTGTCTACTCCAATCTTATTAATAATAGGATGCATTAATCGTTCAGATTCCATCCATAAACCCAATTCTAAACTGTTAGAAGGAAAAACTTCGTAATAGTAAGTTCTGTCGTCAGATGTATTTGCGTTATTAACCCCTCCATTTGCGGTGACAATTTTCATCCATTCACCGCGTTTGATATTTTGCGTTCCTTCAAATAATAAATGTTCAAAAAAGTGAGCGAATCCAGTTCTGTCAGGACGTTCGTCTTTAGATCCCACATGGTACATTACAGATGTAATTACCACAGGAGCCGAAGGATCGTTATGTAAAATGACATGTAGTCCATTGTCTAAATTGTATTCTTCAAAAACTACTTTTTGAGCATGAGCTACTCCGCCGAGCATTAATGCAGCACTTAACATCATTATCGATTTTTTCATAAAGATTAATAAATTTATATATCAAACAAGAGTAGGTAGACCAGAGTTGATTTTAGTTACATCAAAAGTAGTTTTTTTTAATTATGTATTGCAGATTTGTTTATAATTAGATCGTATTTTAATAATCTTTTACTTTAAATAAATGCGGTTTTGGTCTTAAAAGTACTTGATATACAGTGTTTTTTGTTAATGAAATATTTTTGCTTTTAAGGATTGCACAGTAAATTATTAATTGTATATTTGCAACCTTAAAAATCAATAAATCAATTTGGTATGTATGCAATCGTAGAGATAGCAGGGCAACAATTTAAAGTAAGCAAAGACTTAAAGGTTTATGTTCACCGTTTAGCTAATGAAGAAGGTTCAAAAATTTCTTTTGACAAAGTTCTTTTGTTAGATGACAACGGAAGCATAACTTTAGGCGCCCCAGCTATAGAAGGTGCTTCAGTAGAAGCTAAAGTGTTACAACACTTAAAAGGTGATAAAGTTATCGTTTTCAAAAAGAAAAGAAGAAAAGGATACAAAAAAAGAAATGGTCACAGACAATATCTTACACAAATTGTAATTGAAGGTATTACTGCAGCAGGTGGAACTAAAAAAGCAGCGGCTAAAAAAGCGGTAGTAGCAGAAGATGCAGCTACTGAAGAAGTAGAAGCTCCTAAAGTGAAAAAAGCAGCAGCTCCAAAAGCAAAAAAAGAAGCTACTAAAGAATAATAACAATATTTAAACTCATACGTCATGGCTCACAAGAAAGGTGTCGGTAGTTCGAAGAATGGTAGAGAATCAGAATCAAAACGTCTAGGCGTTAAGATTTATGGTGGACAAGCTGCTATTGCTGGGAACATCATCGTTAGACAAAGAGGTTCAAAACATAATCCAGGTGAAAACGTTTACATTAGTAAAGATCACACACTACACGCAAGAGTAGCTGGAGTTGTTAAGTTCCAAAAGAAAAGAGATAACAAATCTTATGTATCTATTATTCCTTTCGAGGCTTAATAATCAAAGATTACTTTTTATAAAAAACCCGTTCAGAAATGAACGGGTTTTTTGTTGTGCATAATTGTCATACTGAGAAATGAAGGATCACACAAGAAGCTCGACATAGGTTAATCATTGCGAGGAACGAAGCAATCTCATCTGCTAAGTCAATTATTGATCATTTTAGTGTGGTTGCTTCGTTCCTCGCAATGACTTAAGATGGCGAAAAAAAACCTTTGTCAAAGTTTTAAACTTTGACAAAGGTGATGATATAACGTATTTGGAATTTGGATTTTTTAAATTGGAATTTAATTCATTCAGTATCCTTAGTTTCTTCCAAATCCTCGGTCTTTCTGCCGACTTTTACTTTTGGATTATCTTGTGTTCCAGTAACCATTAGCGGAATTCCGAAAATACCAAAAGGAGGCAAACCCAAACGCATTTTTAAATTCATTTTTCCATCAAGACTTGTTGTGCCTTCAATTCTTGGTCTAAAGCCTGCAAACTTAAATTTAAAGCGTTCAACGGTCATGATGTTATTCTTGATCTTAGTTTTAATATCAACTTTAGAAACGTCTGGATTTTTCATGCTTTCAGAACTGGTTTGTTTGCTTACGGCATTAAACATTTTCAAACCTCTTACTTTTACATCTTTCACAGAAAGTGTTCCGCCTCCAACAAGCGAAGGGTAAACAGGTTCCATATTTCCGTTCAAACGACCTTTCAGCTGATAATCTAAAGAAACAATTCCTTGTGCTTTTTCTGCTGCACTTGCCATTTTTCTGAAAACTTCAATTTCGTTATAAGCTCTTTTAATATCAAAATCATTTGCTTTAATTGAATAGTCAAAATTAGCTTTTTGAGGAGTTACAGCCTGATAATTGGCATTCATTGAAACTTTACATCCAATTAATTCGAAACCAGTATGTTGCATGTTTAGCCTGCCGTTTTTCATACTTAAATTACCAGTTGCGTTCTGGAGATTCAACTTATCGAAATTTACTTTTTGCGCATTGGCTAATAATTGTAAATTTAAATTTGACGGAATAATAATAACTCCGGTTTGTTTATTTTCAGATGATGTTGGTTCTGTTTTTGGATTCGGACTTTGTGTGACAGAAGTGTCTGGATCTGTACTAGACATAAATTCATCTACATTGATATATCGCGCCGAAACTTTAAATGAACCCTTTAAAACTCCTGTATTTGTTGTAACATAATTAATGACATTCTGTAAATAACCGTTCATTTTAAAATCAGACTGTCCGTAAGCTGCCAAGAAATTATTGAACGACATTTTATCCTGATTGATTTTGAAAATTCCTTCTTTAATGATGAATTTCTGTGGAAGATATTCAGAAGCAATTCCAATATTTCTCAATTCAAGCGTTCCTTTATTGTGCAACTTGCTGTAGTTTCCTTTTTCAGCATCACTTTGTTTTCCTTTTAAAACTAAATCTGCTTTTACAAAACCATCTAAATCAAGACCTTTTTGAGAGAAAACTTTATAGATTTTATTGACATCCAATTCACCTTTTGCTTTTACATCATAATTTAAATCGTCAAAATTGCTTAAATCTGCTTCCACAAAAACAGGTTTTCCTTCAAAAGTAAATTGAGTTGGTTTTAAACTGATTTTCAAATCTTCAAAAGTTCCCTTTTGGTTTTCAATCTTCGATTTAATCGTAATATTAGTAATCGGATTTGGATAATAAGGCGTTTTTAAATATCCATTTTGTAAATCTATAATACCATTTGTAACTGGAAAACGCTTGTTCTTTTGATCGAAAATTCCGTTTGCTTTCAAATCTCCGGCTAAAGTTCCTTTTAATTGAATATCAGGAATTCCCAGTGCTTTTGTTAATTTTTCCAGATCAATTTTTGCTTTAAAAGCAGCGTTGATATCTGGCGTATTTATTCCTTTAACTAAGAACTTCGATTTCAAATAATCTTGTTTAATGTTTAAAGAAAGGTTTTTAGCATCAACAATAACCAAATCCGGATTTAAAGACGGAACAGTGGTTTTGATATCTAAATTTAAGTTGGAAACAGGAAATGCACTTTTGCTGTAATTCACAAATCCGTCTTTCACTTTTACATCCAAATTCAAATCTGGTGCAATATTTTGTGCCGTAATATATTTTCCTTTTAGGGTAAAAAGAAGATCAGTTTTACCTTTTAATTCCGTTTGAGAAAGCCAAGTTATGTACTTTGGCGGAAACGCTGTAAAGACATCATACAAATCGCTATTGTCAGATTTAATGACAAAATCCATGTTGTAACCATCTTTCAAAATGTCAAATTTCCCTTTAAAGTCAACCAGAAGCTGATTGATTTTTAAGTTGTTTTGTTGAAAGAAAAACGAAAGTGAGTTGATGTTTACTTTCGTAATCAAATCAGCATCAATCTTTTTGTTCATTAAATACGGTTCATTTTCATAAACAATATTCAATTTCTCAATTTTAGCTTTCGAATACAAATCGAAAACAGCTTTGTTCAAATCTCCTTTTCCTAAATAATTAAATCCAAAAGCGTCAAAATGAACTTTTGTCGATTTATCATCATAAACAATTTTGCTGTTTAAAATTTCAATTCGATCTAATTTTAAAGCCGTATCAGAACTGTCTTTAGATTGAGTACTTTGTTCTTGTGACTTATAAACATTGTAATTTGCTTCTCCATTCGCATTCACTTTCACATTTATAAAAGAATCTGATAAATAAATCTGATCAATTTTAACCGATTTGCTAAAAATCAAACTCGCCACATTTATTCCGAAAGAAACCTCTTTTGCAGTAATGAATTTTTCGTTTTTATAAGGCGCAGAACCATTTAAACTTAAATTGTCTAAGGATAAAGTTAGCGAAGGAAAATGACGAAAAAACGAAACAGAAACATCAGAATAATTCAGTTCTGCACTCAATCTTTCATTAGCCGTTTTTTTGATTTGCTCTTTAATTTGATCTTCAAAAACGATAGGCGTTAAAAATAATAATCCTAAAATAACAGCGAAAGTTATTCCGACATATTTCGCAATTTTAAATACGATTGATCTGGACTTACTTTTTTGCATAACGATTTGTGTGGTATTTAAATAAAAAAAAGGGTAAAAAAGAGCGTAATTTATCCGTGAACGGTTTCGTTTTTACCATAATTGGTTATGATCGAACCTTCATATTCAATCCATTCTTTCCAACGTTTGTCAATGTCGATGTTGTCTTGGTATTTTCTTGCGAAACCTAAAAACGTAGTATAATGTCCAGCCTCAGAAATCATTAAATCGCGGTAAAATGTTGCCAATTCCTGATCTTTTATGTTTTCAGAAAGTACCTTAAAACGCTCACAGCTTCTGGCTTCGATCATAGCAGAAAATAACAATCGGTCGCAAAGTGCATCGCGTCGGCTTCCGTCTTTTTTCATAAATTTAAAAAGTTCATTTACATAATGATCTTTTCTTTCGCGTCCTAAAGTCAGTCCGCGTTTTTTAATAACGTCGTGAACCATTTGTAAATGCTCCAGTTCTTCTCTTGCAATTACAAGCATTTCCGTTACTAATTCTTCCAATTCAGAATTGTATGTTACAATACTGATCGCGTTTGAAGCGGCTTTTTGCTCGCACCACGCATGATCCGTTAAAATTTCTTCAATATTTGACTCCACAATGTTTACCCAGCGCGGGTCTGTAGCTAATTTTAATCCTAACATAATTTCCAGAATTTAGTTTTGCAAAATTAGTGTTTTTTATGACCAAAAATCAGGAAATAGCGAGGGATTAAGCTGAAAAAAGCATTATTTTGTAAGTTGAAAAATTTCACAATGAATCAAGCAAAAAAACTTTTAATTATTGGGTTTGTCTGGCCAGAACCAAATTCTTCTGCAGCTGGCGGAAGAATGATGCAATTGATTTCGATTTTCAAGCAAAACGGTTTCGAAATCACCTTTGCCAGCGCCGCACAAGACAGTGATTTTATGGTTGATTTGTCTGAGTTTGGAGTGATAAAAAAAAGCATCGAACTCAATTCTTCGAGTTTTGATGATTTTGTTTCAGAATTAAATCCAAACGTAGTTTTGTTTGATCGTTTTATGATCGAAGAACAATTTGGATGGCGCGTTGTTGAAAAATGTCCAAATGCAATTAGAATTTTAGATACCGAAGATTTACATTCTTTAAGAACAGCCAGACAAAAAGCGTTCAAAGAAAATAGAACTTTTGAATTACAAGATTTATTATCTGAAGAAGTTGCAAAACGAGAAATCGCCAGTATTTTAAGATGCGATTTGTCTTTGATTATTTCTGAATTTGAAATGAATCTTCTAAAAAATATTTTCAGAATTAACGAAGATTTACTCTTTTATCTTCCGTTTTTAGTTGATGAAATGAAAGAGGAAGATTTGTTGAAATTGCCATCTTTTGAAAAGCGCAAAAACTTTGTTTTTATTGGGAATTTTCTTCATGAACCCAATTGGAATACCGTTCAACATTTAAAAGAAGCGATTTGGCCTTTAATAAAAAAAGATTTTCCCGAAGCATTTCTGGAAGTTTACGGCGCATACCCTTCGCAGAAAGTATTGCAATTGCATCAGCCTAAAAACGGATTTTACATTATGGGAAGGGCAGAAGATGCCAATGAAATTATAAAAAAGTCCAGAGTTGTTTTAGCGCCAATTCGTTTTGGAGCAGGTTTAAAAGGGAAATTATTAGAAGCCATGCAATGCGGAACGCCAAGCGTAACAACTTCAATTGGTTCGGAAGCCATGCACAAAGACTTACCGTGGAACGGTTTCATTGAAAACGATCCAGCCAAATTTGCCAAAAAAGCAATTGCACTTTATCAAGATGAAAATCTCTGGAAAGAATCTCAAAAAAACGGAATTGGGATTATCAATAAATGCTATCAAAAAAACGATTATTCAGACAAACTGATTTCGTTGACAAATTCACTTTTAAAAGATTTTGAAAATCATCGTCTTCATAATTTTATGGGCAATTTATTACAGCATCACGCGTATAAAAGCACCATGTACATGTCAAAATGGATTGAAGCAAAGAATAAGTAGATTAGATTCAAGTTCTCGGTATTTAGTCCTATTTTTCAGGCTATGTGATGGGTAATTTTTTCTCTCTTTTTTTCAGGAGCTAATCCAGCTTTCCGCTTCAAGTCCTCGCACAAAAGCCTGATTTTTCTAAACCATAAAACGAGCTTCCGTTGGTCGCTGTTTTCTGGCAAGAAAATCAAGTTTTTGAGCTCCGGGCTTTCCACTTCAATCTGGGCTAGTAGGTTTCATAAGAATGTTTTTGGGAATAAAAATTCCGGAGGAATGAAATATTTATAGATTAATTGTCTAGGATATTAAAAAAGCTCCAGCGGAGCGACATATGTTCGATAACTAGATATGTCGCTCCGCTGGAGCTTTTTTTAAATGAAATTAATTATTTCTATACATATTTCGTCCCGCTGGGACTTACCGAGAATAAAAAAAGAGGTTGTCTTTATAAAGAAAACCTCTTTTAAATTATTTTTTTAGTTCTCAGTTTCATTTGTCAGTTGCAGTTTGTGAGATGAAAACTGCGACTGCGACTGAAAACTAAATACTATTTCAAAACTCCTTCAACAGCCTGAATAGTAGTAGCATGATAACCAGATTTTGCTTTTTCAAAAACCTGTTTTGCCCAAACTTTTCCTTCTGGTGTTTTTACCATTTCTTTATAAAGCATCATTACAGATCCCGTTCTGCTAATTCCGATTAAGAATTGCTCAATTGCAGGATTGGCAACTTTATATTGATGACGAATTGCCTGAACAAACCATTGACGTTTGATAATGAAATTACCGCCTTTTGTAAAGTTGAATTCTTTGTCAATCGCTTCCATTTCTTTCACTGTAATATCAGCAGGAAGATGATCTATAAAATGCTGCTTTTCTGCAGTTGTTGTAATTTTTTTGCTTAAACCTGCTACACCAGTTTCTCTCCAGCTTTTTTGAATCGCATCAATAGCATCAAAATCAACAGAACTTACTGGAAGTATATTTGACGGAATTCCAGGTTTGTAGATCCAATCTTCTAATTTGATTTTATCAGCCAAAGCTTTGTCGCCTTTGATCAAGTTTTCATTGATATATTTTACAAAATCTTCTGTTGTTATTGATTTAAAAGCGTGAGAATCGAAATAGTTTTTAATAAACGGATCAAATTTTTCACGTCCAACAGCATTTTCAATAACTCTCAAAAATGCATAACCTTTTACATACGGAATCATGCTGATTCCGTCATCAGGATTTCTTCCGGTCAAACTCACTTTTAATCTTGTGTCTGGACTTGTGTTTCCGTATTCTGCTACATTATCAACTAATTCTTTGTTTGTGATAACGTTTTGCATTTCAAATTCTTTCTTTCCAAAAATGGCTTCTCCAATTCTGTGTTCAACGTAAGTTGTAAAGCCTTCGTTTAGCCAAATATCATCCCAAGTTGCGTTTGTTACTAAATTTCCGCTCCAGCTATGGCCTAATTCGTGTGCTAATAAACTTGTAAGCGAACGATCTCCTGCAATTACGCCAGGAGTTAAGAAAGTTAAGTTCGGATTTTCCATTCCGCCATAAGGGAAACTTGGAGGTAAAACCAAAACATCGTAACGTCCCCAACGATAAGGACCGTATAATTTTTCTGCAGCAACAACCATTTTTCCAAGTTCAGCAAATTCCCAAGCCGATTTTTTCAGCATTGATGGTTCTGCGTAAACTCCAGTTCTATTATCGATAGCTTGAAATTGAATATCTCCAACTGCAATCGCCATTAAATAAGACGGAATCGCTTTGTCTTGTTTAAAAGTATAAACGCCAGTATCATTTTTCTTCTGCGGATTTACAGCGCTCATTACAGCCAATAAATCTTTAGGAACAGTAACTTTTGCATTATAAGTAAAACGAATTCCAGGCGAATCCTGACACGGAATCCAAG
Source organism: uncultured Flavobacterium sp. (assembly GCF_946479975.1). The sequence continues at coordinate 3,634 of NZ_CAMLIX010000136.1, read as the reverse complement.
TACGAGACCAAACGCTTTCTCCTTGAGAGAACAAGAAAGGATGTTTTTTGTCTGCTGTTTGTTCTGGTTTTAGCCATTGTAAAGCCACAGCATCTTTAGTCGTGCTGTAGTAAATATTTACTTTGGTTGTATTCGGTTCAATAGTAATATGAAGTGGTTTTCCATGAAATTCAGCATCTTTTCCAAGTTCAAATTTGGTTTCTTTTTCTTCGTCTCCTAAAGTTACTTTTGTAATGTTTAAAGTGTTTTCGTCGAAAATAATTTCATTTCCTTTGCTGCTATTGTCAATGGTCCAAGATGCTTTTCCTGAAATAGTCTGTGTATCAAAATCAACTTTAATATCAAGATCTAAATGTTTTACAACAGCAAGTTCTGGTTTAGAATAACTGTGTTCGTCAACAACAGCTGTGGTTTTTTCGGTTTGTTCTTTTTTCTGGCAGGCAACTGCGGTCAGAAATAAAGCGACAAGAATTAGTTTTTTCATTTTATGAAGTATTGAATTTGAGAGTGAAAATTAAACAAAAAATCCCGTTTTGAATAAACAAAACGGGATTTTATTATGAATTACATTCGAATTAGCTCGGTCTGTATTAGACTTTGCTCAGAATGACAACGTTGAATTATGCCAACATTGTAACTGGGCTTTCGATGTATTGTTTTAATGTTTGTAAGAACTGAGCTCCAGTTGCACCGTCAATAGTTCTGTGGTCACATGCTAATGATAACATCATTGTGTTTCCAACTACAATTTGACCGTTTTTAACTACTGGTTTCTCAACAATTGCACCTACAGAAAGGATTGCAGAGTTTGGCTGGTTGATAATTGAATTAAATTCAGTAATACCAAACATTCCAAGGTTAGAAACTGTAAATGTGCTTCCTTCCATTTCTTGTGGTCCCAATTTTTTGTTTTTAGCTCTTCCAGCAAGATCTCTAACTGAAGAACCAATTTGAGATAAACTCATAGCATCTGTAAATTTCAATACAGGAACTACTAATCCGTCTTCAACAGCTACAGCTACACCAATATTTACGTGGTGGTTGATGATGATAGCATCTTCTTTCCACTGAGAGTTGATTTTTGGATGTTTTTTCAATGCTAAAGCACAAGCTTTAATTACCATATCGTTGAAAGATACTTTTGTATCTGGAACGCTGTTGATAGTTGTTCTAGCCTGCATTGCTTCGTCCATACTAACTTCGATTACTAAATTGTAATGAGGCGCTGTGAATAAAGATTCAGCAAGACGTTTAGCAATAATTTTACGCATTTGAGAATTTTTGATCTCTTCTGTGTAAACTTCTCCAGCAGGAACAAATACTTTTGGAGCAGCAGCTTTCGCTTCTTCTGCTTTAGCAGCAGGTGCAGAAGCATTTGAAGATGGAGCAGCTTGCGCAGATGGAGTAAAGTTTTCGATATCGCTTTTCACGATACGTCCATTTTCTCCAGAACCTTTAACTTGAGATAATTGAATTCCTTTGTCAGAAGCAATTTTCTTAGCCAATGGTGAAGCTAAAACTCTTCCGTTTGAATTGTCAGCTACAGTTTCTGTTGCTTTTTCAACAGCAGGGGCAGTTTTTGTTTCTTCAGCAGCAGGAGCGCTAGCAGTTGCAGCACCTCCGGCAGTAAAGTTATCAGCAATTCCAGAAATGTCGGTTCCTGCAGGTCCGATGATAGCTAATAAACTGTCAACAGGAGCAGTGCTTCCTTCTTGAATTCCGATGAATAATAATGTTCCAGCATTGAAAGACTCAAACTCCATAGTCGCTTTGTCTGTTTCAATTTCTGCTAAAATATCACCTTCCGCTACAGTGTCGCCAACTTTTTTCAACCAGCTTGCTACTGTACCTTCAGTCATTGTATCACTCAAACGAGGCATAGTTACAACGATAACACCTTTTGGTAATTCAGTTGCAGCTTTCGCAGGAGCAGCAGTTTCAGTTTTTGCTTCAGCAGCAGGAGCATCTGCTTTTGGAGCGTCCGCTTTTGGTGCTTCAGCAACAGCATCTCCACCAGCTAAAAGAGCAGAAATATCTTCTCCTTCTTTACCGATGATTGCTAATAATGAATCAACAGGAGCAGTTTCTCCTTCTTGAATTCCGATATGTAAAAGAGTTCCTTCGTTAAAAGATTCGAACTCCATTGTTGCTTTGTCTGTTTCAATTTCAGCTAAGATATCTCCTTCGCTAACTTTGTCGCCTACTTTTTTTAACCAAGACGCTACCGTTCCTTCCGTCATAGTATCGCTCAAACGAGGCATTGTTACTTTAATCGCCATGATGTTATAGTTTATGAGGTGTAAATGGATAGTCTTCTTGTGCGTATACTACATCGTATAATTGTTGTAAGTCTGGGTATGGAGATTCTTCAGCAAATTTCTGACACTCTTCAACCAAGTCTTTAACTCTTTGGTCAATTACTTCGATTTCTTCTTGTGTAGCAAATTTTTGATCCAAGATTACGTCAAGAACTTGTGTAATTGGGTCAATTTTTTTGTACTCTTCAACCTCTTCTTTAGAACGGTATAATTGTGCATCAGACATAGAGTGTCCTCTGTAACGGTATGTTTTCATTTCAAGGAAAGTTGGTCCATCTCCGCGACGCGCTCTTTCGATAGCTTCGTGCATTGCTTCAGCAACTTTTACAGGATTCATTCCGTCAACAGGTCCGCAAGGCATTTCGTAACCTAAACCTAATTTCCAGATGTCAGTATGGTTTGCAGTTCTTTCTACAGAAGTTCCCATTGCATAACCGTTGTTTTCAACGATAAATACAACTGGAAGTTTCCATAACATCGCCATATTGAAAGCTTCGTGAAGAGAACCTTGTCTAGCGGCACCATCACCAAAGTAAGTCATAGTTACACCGCCAGTGTTGAAATATTTATCAGCGAAAGCTAAACCAGCTCCCACAGGAATTTGTCCACCTACGATTCCGTGTCCTCCGTAAAAACGGTGCTCTTTAGAGAAAATGTGCATAGAACCTCCCATACCTTTAGAAGTTCCAGTTGCTTTTCCTAATAGCTCAGCCATTACGTTTCTAGGATCAACTCCCATACCAATTGGCTGAACGTGGTTTCTGTAAGCAGTAATCATTTTATCTTTGGTCAAATCCATAGCGTGCAATGCACCTGCTAATACAGCTTCTTGACCATTATATAAGTGTAGAAAACCTCTAACTTTTTGTTGGATGTATAACGCTGCAAGTTTGTCTTCAAACTTTCTCCAAAGTAGCATGTCTTCATACCACTTTAAATATACCTCTTTTGTAACTTCTTTCATCTGAATTCTTTCTTTTGCTAAAGTTGTTTGTGTTATCGATTATTGTGCCTGTAACGCAAAATAGTTTCCTCCCACAAATTTGCGCCCGAAAGGTCGGGATGCAAAAATAAGACATTACATTTAAGAACTAAAATATAATGACTACTTTTTGGCTTTTTTTTACAAGAACTTTTTATCAAACATCAATGGAAGCAAATTTTTCAATGATGATGATTTATAAACCTCTCCAATTTCGCCCATAAAATAGATTTCTATTGGTGTTTCTTGTTTTATCTCGTATTCTGCAATTGATTGTCGGCATGATCCGCAAGGTGGAATAGGAGCAGTAGTTTGATTTGTGTCTGAAGCTGCT
>NZ_CAMLIX010000135.1 GCF_946479975.1 uncultured Flavobacterium sp. | reverse complement strand
AGACAATAAAAAATACTATCAGGACGAAATAAAAAAAGATCAGGAACAGATCAAACAACTTAAAAATCCTGAACAGATAGAAAAATATGCTCGCGAAAAGTATTTTATGAAAAAAGACAGCGAAGATATTTACATCATTCATTTTGAAGGAGACACTGTTCAAGAAAAAGAATAATTCAGAAAAAAACCAAATGGCTGCAAACCTATTCGAAGATTTTAACCCGATTTCATCCAAACAATGGAAACAAAAAATTCAGTTTGAATTAGATGGAGCCGAATACAATAAAACTGTTATTTGGAATTCTCCCGAAGATATTCAGGTAAAACCTTTTTATCACAGCGACGAATTCACAAAGGCGGCAAATGTAAATACACAAGCCTCAGATTTTAAAATCTGCCAAAATATTTTTGTTTTCGATTTAGATAAATCTATCGAAAGAGCTTTAAATACTTTAGAAAGAGGTGCAGAAAGTCTTCGTTTTACCATTCAAAATGATAAAATTGACATTCAAAAATTACTAGAGAATCTTCCTTTAGAAAACAAAACAGTTTACTTTAATTTCAATTTTATCTCAATCGATTTCGTTAAAACATTAGATACGATTTCGATTCAGAAAAAAGCGAATTTCTATTGCAATTTTGATCCAATCGGACAATTAGCAAGAGATGGAAATTGGTTTACAACTTCGGAGAAAAACAACTTCGAAACTTTAAATCTGCTCTTTAAAAACACAACCAATTTAAATCTATTAAGTGTAGACTTAGGTTTATACCAAAATTCCGGAGCAAATATTATACAACAAATCGCGTATAGTTTAGCACACGCAAACGAATATTTAAATCGTTTATCAGATTTTGAGAAACCAATTGTTTTTCAAATATCCGTTGGAACAAATTATTTCTTCGAAATTGCTAAACTGCGCGCACTTCGAATGCTTTTTGATTTAATTGCGAAAGAATACAATTCAAAAATAAAATGTCATTTTTTGGTCACGCCAACAAAACGAAACAAAACTATTTACGATTACAATGTTAATATGCTACGTACAACGACTGAATGTATGTCGGCAATTTTGGGTGGCGCAGATGCCATTGCCAATTTACCTTATGATGCTTTATACCATAAAGACAATGAATTTGGTGATCGAATTGCCAGAAATCAGCTTTTAATTTTAAAACACGAAAGCTATTTTGACAAAGTAAACAACCCAGCTGACGGAAGTTATTACATTGAAAGTTTAACGATGCAACTTGCTGAAAAAAGTCTCGCTTTATTTAAAGATATTGAAGCTAATGGAGGATTTTTGAAGCTTCTAAACGATGGAACAATCAAAAAGAAAATTCAGGAAAGTGCCAATAAAGAGCAAGAATTATTCGATTCTAAAAAAGAAATTTTGCTAGGTACCAATAAATATCCAAACAAAGAAGACAGAATGAAACACGATTTAGAATTATTTCCTTTTGTAAAAATCAAACCAAGAAAAACATTAATTACGCCAATAATCGAAAAAAGATTGGCAGAGAAAATGGAACAGGAAAGATTAGAATTGGAATAGAATTAAATATATAAGAATTTATAATGAAAACTATTTTATCGCCTGAAAATGCCGAATCAGAAATTGAACAATGGCAAATTAATGAGGTTAGAAAAAGAACAGAAGATTATTTAAAAAATCCCAACGATGTCACTGACATTTATGATTTTTTAAAGGAAATTGAAAATGAACTATAAAATAGCTATTCTTTTAAAAATAATATTTACAATTGAGAAAAGACCTTAAACATATTACGCTACAAAGTCAGAAATCAGAAGTTGAAATTCAGGAATTAGAAAACCTAACCGAAAACTTTACGACCGCTGAAGGAATTGAAATCAAAAGAAACTATTCGGAGAAAGATATCGAAGATTTAGAATTTCTTGATTTCGGAGCAGGCTTTGCACCCAACTTACGCGGACCTTACGCAACAATGTACGTAAGACGCCCGTGGACTATTCGACAATATGCAGGATTTTCTACAGCAGAAGAAAGTAATACTTTTTATAGAAAAAACTTAGCAGCAGGTCAAAAAGGACTTTCTATTGCGTTTGATCTTCCTACTCATCGAGGTTACGATTCAGATCACGAAAGAGTTGTTGGAGATGTTGGAAAAGCTGGTGTTGCCATTGATTCTGTTGAAGACATGAAAATGCTTTTCGATCAGATTCCGTTAGATGAAATGTCAGTTTCCATGACTATGAACGGTGCCGTTTTACCTATTATGGCTTTTTATATTGTTGCGGCTGAAGAACAAGGCGTTAGTCCAGAAAAATTAGCAGGAACAATTCAAAATGATATTTTAAAGGAGTTTATGGTGCGAAATACGTATATCTATCCGCCAGATCCTTCAATGAAAATTATTGCAGATATATTTGAATTTACAAGCAAGAAAATGCCAAAATTCAATTCAATCTCTATTTCTGGTTATCACATGCAAGAAGCGGGTGCGACGGCAGATATTGAATTAGCTTACACTTTAGCAGACGGTCTAGAATACATTCGAACCGGATTATCAACAGGAATGACGATTGACGAATTTGCGCCGAGATTATCATTTTTCTGGGCAATCGGAATGAATCATTTTATGGAAATTGCCAAAATGAGAGCCGGTCGTATGATTTGGGCAAAACTATTACAACAGTTTAATCCGAAAAGTGATAAATCTCTAGCTTTAAGAACGCACTGCCAAACCAGCGGATGGAGTTTGACAGAACAAGATCCTTTTAATAATGTGGCACGAACTTGCATTGAAGCTACTGCCGCAGTTTTTGGAGGAACACAATCTCTTCATACCAATGCTTTAGACGAAGCGATTGCGCTTCCAACAGATTTCTCTGCGAGAATTGCCCGAAACACGCAAATTTTTCTTCAGGAAGAAACCAAAATCACTAAAACAGTCGATCCTTGGGCGGGAAGTTATTATGTTGAGAGTCTGACCAACGAAATTGTTGAAAAAACTTGGAAATTAATCGAAGAAGTAGAAGAACTCGGCGGCATGACAAAAGCCATTGAAGCTGGAATTCCGAAACTTAGAATTGAAGAAGCTGCAGCAAGAAAACAAGCTCGTATCGACAGCGGACAAGATATTATTGTTGGCGTAAATAAATACCGTTTAGAAAAAGAAGATCCTTTAGACATTTTGGATGTTGACAACCAATTGGTTCGTAAACAGCAAGTCGAACGTCTGGAAGAAATAAAACAAACCCGAGATTCGGAAAAAGTAAATAGTTCACTAGAAAAATTAATCCTTTGTGCACAAACAGGAAAAGGCAATTTATTAGAAATCGCAATTGAAGCGTCTAGAAATAGAGCAACACTTGGCGAAATTAGTACTGCTTTGGAAACTGTTTTTGGTCGTTTTAAAGCACAAATTAAATCTTTTAGCGGCGTGTATAGTGCAGCAATAAAAAATGACGAAAATTTTGAAAAGGCAAAACAACTAGCAGATGTTTTTGCTAAACAAGAAGGAAGACGTCCTAGAATTATGATTGCCAAAATGGGACAAGACGGTCACGATCGAGGAGCAAAAGTTGTGGCTACAGGTTATGCCGATGTAGGTTTTGATGTAGATATTGGACCATTATTTCAAACTCCAGCCGAAGCTGCAAAACAAGCTGTCGAAAATGATGTTCATATTTTGGGAGTTTCATCATTAGCAGCAGGACATAAAACATTAGTACCACAAGTTATTGAGGAATTAAAAAACCACGGACGAGATGATATAATGGTAATTGTGGGCGGTGTAATTCCGTCACAAGATTATCAATTTTTATTTGATGCCGGTGCATCTGCGGTTTTTGGTCCTGGAACCAAAATAAGTGAAACGGCTATCAAAATCTTAGAAGCCTTAATAGATTAAAAAAAGAAAAATCCCTTAGAGGGATTTTCTTTTTTCATTTAGTCGTTAACTGTCGCGTTATTATCTGCTTCTATAAAAGAGAGATCATAACCCGCAAAATCTTTCATATAGCTTCTCAAAGAAGTTCCAAAAGCATCTCTAAAATGTCTGCTTCCTTTATTCTTGAAAAAATTCTTTACAGAACCCGCACCACCTAAATGTGCTGCAGCTAAAATTCCAGATTCGGTAATTGCAATACCACTTATGATTTTACCGTCGAATCTTTCGATTTCGTTACGTAAAATCCATTTGTTTTTGGCTAACAAAGCCATAAATGCTTTTTCTTGTAGAGCAGGATCTTTTAAAAAGGCTTTGTTATCATTAATTCCAATTGCTCTTAAAGCTTTAGAACCAAATTGATATTTACCCATATAACCAAGAGAATTTACTAGTCTGTATTTCCCTTGTGATTCTTTAAAAGCAACTGCTTCTTTAAATCCTATTAGATGATTGCCAGTGAATGGGACATTGGCCTTAGGATAATCATCCTTTTCTTTTGATGGAAAAATATATTCTGATCCATCTGTTTTTTCAATTAAAAACCAAGGTTTGGTTTCCGTTTTATTGGGAATAAATCCCAAACTTAAAAATGTAATAATAACGACTAAACTCGCATAAAAATACCATTTCTTTATCATAAATTGTTTTTCTTCAAAACGCTGTCACCCTCTTGAAATTTCTACGCTGCAAAGATAAGACATTTTTAAAATATGCTTAAAACCAGCATTTTAACATTTTTTACAAAACGTAAAGATTTGCTTTCATCCCAACAATACTAATAGATTCCGAAAGATTTTGGTAACTATTTTTTAACCTAGAAAATGAAAATTTAAGGTCGAAAAAAAGTCAATTTTATATTAATTTTAAGTAAAATCATTAAAAAAGAAAGAAAAAGACTACAATAAAATATGAGTTTTTATGCCAATTTTGAAAATCAGTTTTTAAATTTTATAAGATTTTAGATTAAAAATTGAGTAAATATTTAAAAGAAACAAATCAAAAAAGGGTCAAAATGATAATTCGATAATTCCAGCCGTAAAAATATTTTCTAATTAAATTATAAATACAAAAAAACCGAAGCATTGAACTTCGGTTTCTTTCGTTTTCTATTTTAAAAGTATCTTATCTCGTTACGCCTTGACTTGCGATCCAGTCCGAGTACTTTTTTGCATTTACATTATGCTCTGCTAAAGTTGCTGCAAACTCGTGATAACCAAAACGCTCAACGCTTGCGCAGAAATAGATATAATCGTTTTTCTCTGGATTTAAAACAGCTTCTAAAGCTGTAATATCAGGCATTGCAATTGGTCCAGGAGGAAGTCCTTTATTTACATAAGTATTATATGGAGATCTCATAACCAAATCGTTATAAAAAACTCTTTTTATAACTTGATCAAAATTATTGTCACGAAGTTTTAAAGAATAAATAACAGTTGGATCTGCTTGTAAAGGCATTTCTAAACGTAAACGATTTAAATAAACTCCGGCAATACGAGGTCTTTCGTCTTTTTTAACCGACTCTTTATGAACTATTGAAGCTAAAATTGTAGCTTGAACTGGAGTCAAACCTTGTGCCTTAGCTTTAGCAATTCTCTCATCTGTCCAGAAATTATGATATTCCTTGATCATTTTATCACGGAATTTTTCTGCAGAAGTATTCCAATAAATTTCATAGGTATTCGGAATAAACATCGCAAAAACATTTTCTTCATTAAATCCGTTGGCTGCTAAAAATTCAGGATTTCTAATCGCTTTTACTAAAGACAAGCTGTCTGCTTCAATTTCTTTACCAATTTTTCCAGCAAAATTTTCTAAACGTTCTTGATTGTTAAAAACCAATTTAACTGGAATGTTTGAACGCATTGCACGAACTAAGTCGATATTATTCATATCTTTCTTTAAAAGAAAACGACCTGATTTTACATTTTGAGGATAATCTCTCTTTTCTGCAACCATTTCAAAATCTTCAAAGTTTTTTACATATGGAGTTAATATCTTTTTTACATCTGCGTAAGTAGCATCTGTTGGCACATATACATATAATTCTTTTTCTTCGAATTTGGTATTCGAACTAAAAATTTTACTGATTAAAATAAAACCATAAATCAATAAAACTGAAATTACGGCTACGGCACTTATCGTGATAATTTTCTTTAGACTCAAAGCTTAAAATTTAAATTTGTTTATTAATTAGTTGGAAAACTGCTTCATCGTGGTATTTATTGTGAATCAGAATCCAATCTTTTTTTATTCCAATTTTCTCAAAACCAAATTTAGTAAAAAGTGCAATACTAGCTGCATTTTCTACACCTATATTTGCGTAAAGCTGATGAAGATTTAAATTGTAAAAAGCATATTTAATTAAAAGCTCTAAAGCCTCAGAACCAATATTTTGCCCCTTATTTTCATCTTTCTGAATTACAATACCTACACCTGCTCGATTATTTCTTGGATCAAAATCAAATAAATCAATCAATCCGAGAGCTGGAAAGTCTTCATCCTGACAGATTGCTAAACGAAGTTGTTTTGCCTCATAAATATCCTGATGGGCATTTTCTAAATATTGTTTAATTAAAAAACGACTATACGGAGTTTGAGTATTGCTGACTTCCCAAATATTCTGATCATTTTCGATTGCATAGATAAACTCCAAATCTTGTGGTTCGAGCGCCCGCAAATAAATCGATTCCCCTTTTAATGTTATCATCTAATAATTGATTTTGTTTATTTTTTAAAGTCAAAAAAAGCAGAATTACTATCTTAAATTTATAAATTATAAGCAGTAAATATGCAAAAGTTGAATTATAAAAGAGATAATACTCTTAAAATATTACTAAATACTTTTTGCTTTATGAAATTGCAACTGCGTAATTATGCGTTTTTAAGCACAAAAGTACGAACTAATAATTAAGGAAATGTTAATCATTGTTAAAGAGCGTTAAACCGTTTTTACAAATAATTTTTTGAATTAATTTTACGTAATAAAAACAGAAATATAAATTCTAATAACTTAATTACATATTTTAATATGAAAAGATTTTCAGCCTTATTTTTAGTGTCATTATTAAGTGGCGCTATTACTCTTGGTGCTTACAAGTTATTATTTGAAAGCAACAATTCTTTTTTTGGAAAAGGAAATTCTGTTGTGACTCTTGCCCCTAACTCTTACGGAAGAAATGTTGGTTTGGGTACTGAAACATTAGATTTTACCGAAGCCGCAGACAAAACAATTCATACCGTTGTTCACGTTAAAAATGTTTCCAGAAGAACCGTTACTAATCCGATGCTTGAATTTTTCTATGGATACGGAGGACAACAACAGCAAGAACAAGTGGGAACTGGTTCTGGCGTAATTATTTCTGAAGACGGATATATCGTAACTAACAATCACGTAATTAAAGATGCTACAGAAATTGAGATTACTCTAAACAATAAAAAATCATACAAAGCGAAGTTAATTGGTACCGATTCAAAAATGGATATTGCTTTGTTGAAAATTAATGCAGATGAAAAACTTCCATACACTGCTTTTGCAAATTCTGATAGCGTAAAAATTGGCGAATGGGTATTGGCGGTTGGAAATCCATACAATTTAACTTCAACGGTAACTGCTGGAATTGTTTCGGCGAAAGCCAGAAATTTAGATCAAAGCGGAATCCAATCTTTTATTCAAACTGATGCTGCTGTAAATCCAGGAAATAGCGGTGGAGCGTTAGTAAATGCAAGAGGTGAATTAATTGGTATTAATACTATGATTTCGTCTATGACGGGTTCTTACGTCGGATATTCTTTTGCAGTTCCTTCTAATATTGCCAGAAAAATTATTGAAGATATAATGGAGTACGGAAATGTTCAAAGAGGAATTCTGGGCGTTGAAGGAGGCGAATTGAACAGCACTGCTTCTAAAGAATTAGGAATTACTCAAACACAAGGGTTTTATGTAAATAGAGTAACTAAAAATTCTGGTGCAGAAAAAGCTGGTTTAGGTAAAGGTGATATCATTGTAAAATTGGATGAGCAAAATATTTCAACTTATGCTGATTTATCTGGATACATCAATACAAAACGTCCAAATGATGTCATTAAAGTGACTTACATTAAAGATGGAAAAACAAAAACGGTTCCAGTAACTTTAAGTAAAAATGAGTTTTACAGTGCCGAATTCAAAGGAATTGAATTGGAAAATATTGATGCTGTTGACAAGAAAAAATTCAGAATTGATTATGGTGTCAAAATCAAAAACATCACAAACGAGAATTTAATGCAATATCAAAATGAATTACAAGGTAATATTATCCTAAGCATTGATAATGTAAAAGCAACAAATGTTGAGACAGTTTCGAAACTTTTAAGCAAAAAAGACGAAGGACAGAGCGTTCGAATTGAAATGATCAATAAAAACGGAGAGATTTTTAGAATTATAATTTAAGTCTCCTTTTTACAGTCGCAGTATACAGTCACAGTCGCAGTTTGTAAAATGAAAACTGGGACTGGGACTGAAAACTAAAAAAAAGCCATCTTAAGAAAATTAAGGTGGCTTTTTCATTCTGAAAAAATAAATGCCAAAATAGTTTACGAAATCGATTGAAATGGATACTTTTGCGCCAAATTATAAAATAAGTGAGCGTTTTATTATTTCAATTTAAACAATTATGAACAACAAATCTTTGTACCAAAAAGAGGTATCCTTACAAGTCGACCGAAGAAGAGCTGGTGTCGAGTTAATCAAAATCATAAGTGATTTATGGTATGACAAATCAATAGAAATGGTTTTATTTAAGAACCAATTACTAGATAAAAATGTCAGCGATATTATTAACCTGCATCAATACGCAGGTGAATTTGTGGGGAAACCTATTACTATATTTGACTCTGTAGAAATTGCAAAAGTCGTTTCTTCTTTAGATCTGCCGCCGGCTAAAATAGATCTTGGAAAATTGACTTATGAATATGGATTAGAAGATGAAAAATATCCTGATGCAAGATATTTTGTTATTGATAAACTGAAAAAAGCAAAATCATCAAAGGAAATTCATCCTAAAGATGTTATTCTGTATGGTTTTGGAAGAATCGGACGTTTGTTAGCTCGTGAGCTAATGTCGAAAACAGGAAAAGGAAATCAATTGCGATTGAGAGCGATTGTAACAAGAGATAAAAATGATGCTACAAGTTTAGAAAAACGAGCTTCTCTTCTTCGTTATGATTCAATTCACGGCGATTTTCACGGATCTGTAGTTGCCGATCCTAAAAATAATGCCTTAATTATTAATGGAACAACTGTTCATATTATTACAGCAAACTCTCCAGAAGAAATAGATTATACACAATACGAAATTAACGATGCCTTATTAATTGATAATACAGGCGCCTACACTACAGAAGAGGCTTTAAAAAGACATCTAAAATCTAACGGAGTTGAGAAAGTTTTATTGACAGCTCCAGGAAAGGGAGTTCCAAATATTGTTTATGGTGTAAATCAGAACGATTATAATCCTGACGAAGTCAGTATTTTCTCTGCGGCATCTTGCACAACAAATGCTATTACGCCCGTTTTAAAAGTAATTGAAGAAACTTTAGGTGTCACAAAAGGACATTTAGAAACCATTCATTCTTATACAAACGATCAGAATCTGGTTGACAATATGCACAAAAAATACCGCCGCGGACGAGCTGCAGCCTTAAACATGGTAATTACAGAAACTGGTGCAGGAAGTGCCGTTGCAAAAGCATTGCCATCATTAGAAGGAAAATTGACTTCGAACGCTATTCGAGTTCCCGTTCCAAACGGATCATTGGTTGTTCTAAATTTAGATGTAAAAAAAGCAACATCTATTGCTGGAATTAATAAAATTATGAAGAAATATGCTCTTGAAGGTGAACTTGTAGAGCAAATAAAATACTCATTAAACAACGAACTGGTTTCATCTGATATTGTTGGAACATCTGCTCCATCGATTTATGACAGCAATGCTACTATCGTTTCTAAAGACGGAAAAAATATTGTGTTATACATTTGGTATGATAACGAATTCGGATATAGTCATCAAGTCATTCGTTTAGCAAAATATATCGCCAAAGTAAGACGTTATACCTATTATTAATTCAACCAAACTAACTTTCTTTTTCAAAACCATCAAGATTTCTTGGTGGTTTTTTATTGTATTAAATCGGCAAAACTGTAGTACTTTTTACTTCTGAAATTACAAAAACGGTATTAATCAGAGAAACCTCTGGAAGAACAGATAATTTCTTTTGATGAAAATGATGATAACTTTCCATATCCGGAATTATAATTTTAAGCATGTAATCGAAATTCCCCGAAACATAATTACATTCTACAACTTCTGGCAAATTCAAAATCGATTGATTAAATCCTTCAGAGGTATCATAGGTTTGTTTGGTCAATGTCACCTGACAATAAACCGTGAGATTATTTCCTAGTTTTTTCTTATCTAAAATAGTTACATATTTTTCTATAATACCATCTTTTTCAAGACGTTTGACCCGATCGTGCACAGGAGTCAAAGACAAGTTTATTTTGTTTGCAATATCTTTTAAAGTGTAATGCGCATCTTCCTGTAAAAGTCGTAGTATTTTTTTGTCAATTTCATCTAAAGCCATAACGAAAACGTTGTATTTGATTAGTACTTTTTAGTCTTTTTTTCTTTTTTAGCATTAAAATCAAGCTCAAAACAGAATATTTTTCTGTAAAAGTAAAAAATAAAATAATATTTTCTTATTTAACGATCATTAAACCATAATTTATTCTCTCTCATTAGATTTGTAGAACAAATTCAGTAAAAAAACAAAATATATAACAATATGATAATAGGTGTTCCAAAAGAAATTAAAAACAATGAAAACCGCGTAGCATTAACTCCTGCTGGTGTTTCAGAAATGAAAAAAAATGGACATACAGTTTATGTTCAAGCAACTGCTGGATTAGGAAGTGGTTTTGCAGATGAAGAATATACTCAAGCTGGTGCAGTAGTTCTTGCAACTATCGAAGAAGTATATGCAATCGCAGAAATGATTATTAAAGTAAAAGAGCCAATTGCATCTGAATATCCATTGATTAAAAAAGATCAATTGTTATTTACTTATTTTCACTTTGCATCATCTCAAGAATTAACTCATGCAATGTTAGAAAAAGGAGCTGTTTGTTTGGCTTATGAGACAGTTGAAAAAACAGACAGAAGTTTACCATTATTAGTTCCAATGTCTGAAGTTGCAGGTCGTATGGCTATTCAACAAGGAGCAAAATATCTTGAAAAACCATTAAAAGGAAGAGGAATTCTATTAGGAGGTGTTCCAGGCGTGCCACCAGCAAAAGTATTGGTTTTAGGTGGAGGTATCGTAGGAACTCAAGCTGCAAAAATGGCGGCTGGTTTAGGAGCTCAAGTTACCATTATGGATTTAAGCTTACCTCGTTTACGTCACTTAGATGATATTATGCCAGCTAATGTAAATACAGAAATGTCTAATCATTATAATATTACTAGAGCAATCAAAGATGCTGATCTAATTGTTGGAGCAGTTTTAATTCCAGGAGCAAAAGCACCTCACTTGATTACTCGTGATATGCTTAAATTAATGCGCCCAGGAACTGTTGTTGTTGACGTTGCTGTTGATCAAGGTGGATGTATTGAAACTTGTACTCCAACAACTCACGAAAACCCAACTTTTATCATCGATGATATTGTTCACTACTGTGTAGCTAATATGCCAGGAGCTGTTCCTTATACTTCTACTTTGGCTTTAACAAATGCTACTTTACCTTACGCGGTACAATTAGCAAACAAAGGATGGGAAAAAGCTTGTGCTGAAAATGAAGAATTGAAAAAAGGATTAAATGTTGCTAATGGAAAAATCCTTTACAAAGGAGTAGCTGAAGCTTGGAATCTTCCATTTAACGAAGAAATAGTATTAGCAAACGCATAGTGCTATTACTAAAATAAGTGCTTACACACCTATTATAAAAGGCTTTTCTGTACAGAAAAGCCTTTTTTTTGTAAAAAAAACCTGTCCAGAAGACAGGTTTTTAAAAATAATATTTAGCAATTACTTCTTTGTATCTAGAACTTCCTGCATAACTTTTGCTTCAGTTCCGTTTGGAAAAGTAACTTTAATTTTTTGCGCTATTGTCGGAGCGATTTCTGTAATACCTTTTTTATCATAAGACTCTCCTTTTTTAATTCCCCAACCATAAAAAATTGCTGGAACATGAGTATCATAACTATAAATTGTTCCATGAGATGTACCTGTGGTCGAATATTCTATATCTCCCGGTTTATCAACAATTACTAAATCACCATTTTGGGTAACATCATAACCTTTAGCCACGAAGTTTAACGCATAATCATTTCCTGCATTAGCCAAAATATCCTCTTCACTATAAACTCTTTTAACTTGAGGTTGTGAAATTAAAAATTCTTTGAAAGCCTTTTTTACTTGAGCCAATTCTAAACCTTTGTCTTTAATAATTTGTTTATTAAAGAAAACATTAAAGTTTGAATAATTTTGAATCAAATCAACACCGAATGTTTTTGTTGAAAAATCCTGTAAGCTTTTCTTAACTTCTTTAGAAGGATAGTTGTCTACATTATATTTATGATCTTTCAAATAAATAACATTTTCAGCACCAGCATGATCAGCAGTTAAGAATAACAAGTAATTCCCTTTACCAACTGTTTTATCTAAATAAGCTAAAAAGTCGGCTATTGTCTGATCCAATCTCAAATAAGTATCCTGAAGCTCCATAGATCTCGGTCCAAGTAAATGACCTACGTAATCTGTAGAAGAAAAACTAACCGTTAGAAAATCCGTAATATTATCTTTACCCAATTCCTCTTTCTCTACAGCTCTTTTTGCAAATTCAGCTAGCAAATCGTTTCCAAAAGGTGTAGCGCGAATAATTCCCGCATCATTCTTTTCATACATTGATTTTAAATCGTAAGGAAAAACAGGAGCTGTGCTACCATACAATTTACCCTCGTAAGGATTATTATCGGGAAGACTTTCATTGTAAACTGAAGCGGGTTTATATAAATCCCAGCCTTTATTGATATATTTTAAGTAATTTTTTTCATTGTTAAATTCAGATACCCAGTCAGGTAATTTTTCACCGTAAAAAGTACTAGAGATAAAAGATCCAGTTTTGCTGTACCAAAATGCCCAGTTAGCAAAATGTCCAGCCGGAAGAATAGCCCCACGATCTTTAAGACTCATTCCGATTACTTTTCCTTTAAAATTTGTAGCCATTCTAACTTCATCAGTGATAGTTGTACTTTGAAGATTTTTCGGAGACATTGCGCCTTCTTCTGCAGTACCATCACCAACAGTTTTTACACCCGCATCATCTGTACAATACATCTCTTTACCAAGAGTTCTACTAAACCACTCATTACCGACAATTCCATGAGTCGCTGGAGTTGTGCCGGTATAAATTGAAGCATGTCCAGGAGCAGTGTAAGTTGGCATATAGTTATAATGCATATTCTGGAAAACAAATCCATCATTCATTAATTTCTTAAAACCATTTGGAGAAAAATCATCTGAAAAACGATATAAATATTCCATTTTCATTTGATCAACCACTATACCTACAACTAATTTGGGACGTTGTTGTGCACTCAAATTTGTAATAATACAAAGTGCAAACAGCAAAATACTTTTTTTCATGTTTAAATAAATATTAAAACACAAAAATACTCATTCATATTCAAATAGTCTAAAGTATCGATATTTACCTCAAACAATTGACTATAATTTAACAGTTAAAATGGTAGATTTATAGTTATAGTGTTTCCCTTTGGGTTCTGCTGTCCGTTGTATCTTCTGCAGGGTCTCTGAATAGAAGTCCAAGTGCGCGCATGAGTATTTCACTCACATCAATAACGCGGTGCGCTAAAGCAGGATTTTCAATCGTTAGCAGATCCAAAGTTATACAAACAAAAAAATCCTCATCAGATAATGATGAGGATTTTCAAAAAGAAAGGCGGCGACATACTCTCCCACAATGATGCAGTACCATCTGCGCAGG
>NZ_CAMLIX010000134.1 GCF_946479975.1 uncultured Flavobacterium sp. | reverse complement strand
ACTAATGATTACCGCAGCAATTTCGATGATCAAAAAAAAGCAGTCTGAAATAAAAACTGCTGAAACCAATTACGTGCAATTAAGTATTATTGGCTTTTTAGTCGGAATCGTAACTGGTTTTCTGGGAGCTGGAGGCGGATTCTTGATTATTCCAGCCTTACTTTTCTTTGCAAAATTACCAATGAAACAAGCCGTTGGCACCTCATTATTAATCATTACCATTAATTCGTCAATAGGTTTTGCAGGCGATTTATATATCGGAACTCCTATTGATTATAAATTTCTTTTAAGTGTTTCAGCAATGGCACTAATCGGAATGTTGATAGGCAGTCAGCTTTCTAAAAAAATAGATGGCGCAAAATTAAAACCTCTCTTTGGGTGGTTTGTACTTCTCATGGGATTTTACATTATTACCAAAGAAGTTTTGTTTTAGGATTTAATGTTCTCATCGATCGTGCCGATCTTTGTAGATTTTTAAATATTTTGAATTTAGTTTTACTTGTAGAGTAATCTTTGTCAAAGTTTTACACTTTGACAAAGATGAAACTAAACTTTGTATTCTTTTTATATCTCTCCAAATTTGTTTTTATATCTTTCGAGTTCATGCTCTGTGCGGTTTAAAAGCTTTTCTAGCAATTGAATTTTATCTTCGTAAAGCTCTTTTAAAACAGAAGAGTTGTCGGCATTTATCAAAATACTTCCGTTATTATTCCCCGTTATTCTTCCGTAATTAGTAAAATATTTATCGTAATCAAAACTAATGATATCCTCTACACTCACATCTAAAATTCTTCCTATATCAACTAGTTTCTCATAACTCAGGGAAGTTTTTCCTTTTTCAATTTTACTATATCCTGCTTGTGTTACACCCAGACGTTCTGCCATATATTCTTGAGTATAATTTTTTAATTCTCTAATGTTCTTAATTTTGTTTTTAATTGTTGCGGCCATAATATTTGTGATTGGGGTCATATAGTTAAAACAGCCAACTGCTAAACTTTTTAGCAGCCTAACTATACTTTGTTCTTGGGAATCTAAAACTACTTTTAAATTGGGAATTTAAGAAGTAACTTTACGTTATTTTTTCTAGTGATAAATAAGACAATCGTAGATAAACACTGGCTTTGTGAGAAAAACTCCTAAAGAAATATTTAAATACAAACATCCCTAATTTTAAGCGGTATTTTTAATATATCTTTCAAACCGAAGCTCCTTAAAATGATCGATTTGTCTGCGAATCATCGCGCGATCTTTTGCTTCGATTTTAGAAATTATTTCGTTTTGATAAACATCTTTAACAATAACAAAATAATTAAACTCTGAAGGATTCTTAAGTCGAGAAATAATAATTAGCGTATAACACAAAAGTGCAGGAATGATATAATATAACTCCATTATATCAGAAAAAATCATGCAGTAATACGCTGATGCAGTGACGGCAATAAAAATACCGTTTTCAAGAAAATACTTTTTCTTTTTTCTAAGCATACCAAGTTTTTTAATTTCATCAAAATGATACTGCCAATTCTTAGATTTGTAACAAAATCTAATCTCGTCGTGAAAAATTGTCAAAGGCATAATAATGTTGTAGGTAAAAAGATTTAAGCTATTTTAGTAAAAATCATTTTCCAAAAATTCTTTAGGGGAAAAATTCTTAGATACACAATATTAAGCAATCGCATTTTTTTTTCTTACAATAAAAATTATAGAATATAACTCCTAGTTGTAATTCAATCTTAAATATATAATTAAGCTTATAAAATGTCCTGAATAAGGCTATTATTTTGGGCGTTTCCTACGGCCGGGCTATCCGCTTGTATCTTTTTGTTTTTAAAGGAAAAACAAAAAGGATACCGCTCCTATCCCTAACGCGCTCAGTTTAGACCTTTCGATTAATAAAAGTAAATTAGCAAAATACAATCTTTACTCCAAAACCTGAAATATACCAGACTTAAACTCAAAAATTTTATCCGAAACAACATGATCACCTGTTTCATTAATATTCTGAACCACATCATATAATCGATGTAAATTGGCCGAATCTGCGCTTCCAGTAATTATCAAAACATCTCTTGAAGGAATTCCAATAACAAAATTACCGTCTACAGAAAAATTTTCAGGATGCCATATATCCAGCAAAATCAAGCTTGATTCATAATTTCCTCCTGCAGTTAACATAAAATATCCGTTATCACCATGACGCTCCATTTTAAATTGATCTGCTAAATTCTGAATTGCTTTTTCATGTAGTTTTTCTAATGGAAAACTAATCTCTTCCAAATCATCTTTTGAAATGTAATGAATTGAATTCTCTCTGTCTTCAACATAAAATATAAACAATTCTTCATTATAAAATTCATAGATGTGATTTTTTTCAAAATTAGCGTTGATATCTTCTAATTTTTTTATAAATCTTTTATCTTTTATAACTGGAAGAATTTTATCAGCGTTTAAAAGTTCTTTAGGTAAAAACATTGCAGAAATACCATTCAAGTATTTTTTTATTATTTCATTACTATTTTTTGGATCACTACTATACTCTGAATAGGCATTATTCAAAAAAAATTGATGTTCAGTGCCATTATATTCACTTTTAATCGTCAATTCATCTATTGAAATAATTTTCAGACCTTTTGTGTTTTCACTTAATTTCTTTGCAAATTTTAAAGCGAATTCTTTCTCTGTAAGTAATCTTTTTCTAAAAAACATAAATAAAATATTTGAGCAATCTATTTCAATTGCCTCCAGTTTTAACTGGAGGTAAACAAATGTAAATAAAAAAGGGCTTTAGCCAAACCTTGGCGTTTTGGCTAAAGCCCAATTGTTATTCAAATAAAAACCTCCAGTTAAAACTGGAGGCAAATCATTTTATATTGAAATTAAAATTCGTGTAATTTATAGCTATAAAACACAATAATCTATTCATATTAATAAAATTCGTGAATTGCTTCGCCTGTTCGCTATCGCTCGAGTTGTGGCTAAAAAAACTAATGTTCCCCATACCCAATATCATCCATTTTACCACTGAAAACACGATATTGAATAACAAAATAAACAATCACCAAAAACAAAGCGATAAAAAACCAGCTCAAACCAGCGTTTAGTCCGTATTCGTGCGCGGCGGTATTGTAAATTGTTAATGACGGATTCACATTATTAGTTGACGGCAGAACATTCGGGAAAATCGAAACCGCTGTAGAAGCAAATCCGCCAAGTAAAAACAAAGTCGAAAACAAAAATCCGTGTCCGTCTTTTTTAAAGGAACGAACTTTAAACAATCCTAAAATTCCAACAAAAGTCAGCAATGGAAAAAACCAAAGAATTGGATTTTCAACAAAATTATGAAAAGGTTTCGGCTCAATAAAATGCCAGACTTGCAGTGAAATACAAACCAAAACCAGCAAAACAATATTCAAAGCAAAAACTACTTTTTTCAATTTCGGATTTAAAGCAGAATTTGTTTTATAAATAATCCAGTTTGCGCCGTGAATCGTTAAAGCGACAACGCTCACAATTCCTAAGAAAAGCGTAAACCAGTCGATAATTCCCAATTCATTTGCCTGCGGACTAAAAGTTGGATTCCATAATGGCAAAAAGAAATAATGCGCTTCCTGAGTCGAAACTCCATTTTGAACCATTCCGAGATTAACGCCACGAACAATATTTCCTAAAGCAATTCCGAAAAAAAGAGCCAAAAGCAAACTTGCAATTCCGAATGCTTTATCCCAAATCGCTTCCCACATGTGATTATGAACTTGTCCGCGCATTTCTAAACCAATCGCACGGAAAATCAAAAGCCATAAAATCATAATCAAAGGCAGATAAAATCCGCTGAAAGAAGAAGCATACAAAGTCGGAAAAGCAAAAAACAAAACACCTCCTGCCGCAATAAGCCAAACTTCATTCGCATCCCAAAACGGACCAATTGAATTTGTGATTGCTTTTTTATCCTTTTCTGTATCGGCAAAAAATAAATGAATAATTCCTGCACCAAAATCATAACCGTCTAAAACGAGATAAACAGCCAGAATCCCCATTAAAACTACGTACCAAAAAAATTCCATACTTATATTTTTTCTGTTGAAAGTTCCACATTGTGTGGTCCTTTATTGATAATTTTTCCAATTAAAAGTAAAAACAACATTCCCAGTAAAAGGTACAAACCAATAAAACCAAGTAATGTAAATAAGGTATTTCCCGAAGAAACCGTTGGCGATGCACCCGCAGAAGTCCGCAGCAAATTGTAAACCAGCCAAGGCTGTCTTCCTAATTCTGCAGTGTACCAGCCTGTTGTATTCGCGATATATGGAAATGGCATCATGAACATTAAAGACCATAAAATCCATTTGGTTTCAAACAATTTCCCTCTGATTAATTGAAAAAGAGAAAGCACCATTAACCCAATAAAAACCGTTCCTAGTCCAACCATAATATGATACGCATAATACAATCCAGAAATATTGGTCGGATGTATATCTTCATCAAACTGATCTAAACCTTTAATTTCCTGATCCCAATTTCCATAAGTAAGGAAACTCAGAATGTTTGGAACCGCAATTTTATTATCCAGTTTTTTGTCTTTTACATCGGGCTGACCAATTAAAACAATTTCTGAACCTCTCTTTTCGGTATGAAAAATCCCTTCCATTCCGGCAAAAGTTACGGGCTGGTATTTTACGACATTTTTAGCCAATAAATCTCCCGTTGGAACAGCAACTACAATACTCGAAATCAATCCGAAGATTACGCCTGTTTTCAAAAATAATTTCCCGAAAGAAATATTCTTTTTGCTTAAAATATAAAAAGCGCCAATTCCAGCAACAACAAAAGAACTTGTTACCATAGAAGCGGCTTGATTGTGCAGATAAGAAGGCCAAAGCCACGGATTTAAAAATAAAGCTTGAAAATTAGTCAGTACAAATTTTCCGTTTTCTAAAATCTCAAAACCTACAGGATTCTGCATCCAGGAATGTGTGGCGATAATTAAAAATCCGCTGGCCCAGGAACCGATCATAATCAATAATCCTGTTACAAAATGCCATTTATGCCCGAGTAGTTTTTCTCCAAATAAAAATATTCCCAAGAAAGATGATTCGAGAAAGAAAGAAAACATTCCTTCCATGGCAAGCGTCTGGCCGATGATTCCGCCTGTTAATTCGGAGAACTTTGCCCAGTTGGTTCCAAACTGAAACTCCATCGGGATTCCCGTTACAACGCCCATTGCAAAATTGAGGGCAAAAATCTTCATCCAGAAATGGGTGGCGTGATTGTATTGTTCGTCTTTAGTTTTGAGAAATTTCCACTTGAAGTAAACAATGATCAGCGAAAGACCCATTGTAAGTTGTGGAAAAAGATAATGAAAAGTAATGGTGAAGGCAAATTGCATTCGGTCATAAAAGAGCATTTCTTCCATAAGTGGTAATTTGTTTATGAAGTTCCACAAATTTAACCATTAGAACCCGAATTAACGTACTTTAAAAAAAGTTTATCGCCTGATATTTGTTAAACTTTTCAACAATTTAAAGGGTAAAAATGACACTTGTCATTTTTGACTACGCACAGTTTGTCATTTCGACGTAAGGAGAAATCACACCAGAAACTCCGCAGACAAAATCGACAATCTTTATCGAATCCCGTGTGTGATTTCTCCCTTCGGTCGAAATGACAAGATTGTCGGTAAACAAAAAATAGTGTTTAAAAACTATTTCTTCAAAATCCCCTTTTCAACGCTTTCATTAATTAAACCTTCAGCGTAATTCCATATCGATTTTGAGCCTTCTTTAATGACACTTTTCTTTTCGTAAACCTGATTGTACTTCACATCAAACTCTTTCCAAGTCCCGCCGTTGTTAGATGTGTTTTGTAATAAAGGTTCTAATCTGTCCATTGATTTTGCAAATTTGGCTTCGTTGGTTTCGCCCGCTTCAAATTCTTCCCAAATTGAAATCATTTCTTCTGCTTGGTTTTTCGGTAATAAACCAAAAATTCTATTTGCTGCCAATCGTTCTTCATCGGTGTTCAAATGACTTTTTAAAGTATCATACATAAAAACATCTCCCGCATCAATTTCGACAATATCATGAATCAAAACCATTTTTACGACTTTCAAAACATCGATTGGTTCGTTAGAATGTTCTGCCAAAACTATCGCCATTAAAGCCAAATGCCAGCTGTGTTCTGCATCATTTTCGCAACGGTCGCTGTTGAATAATTTTGTTTTGCGCTGAATATATTTTAGTTTATCAATTTCTTTTATAAAAGCAATTTGATCTAATAAGTCTTGTGTGTTCATGAAGAATTTTATAAATGATTCTGTTGAATTGTAAAATTACGAAGATTTTTTTCTACCATATAAGTAATATAAGTTCATTTTAGGTTTTGGTGAATTAAGATTTAGCTTAAATTAACTTATATGGTTCAAACAATCAAAAGTTTTTTACATAAAAACCTAATTTCTGTAACATTAGTCACGCAATTTATTGAAAAACAAAGTTACCTTTGTAACCCATCATTTTATAATACCAATCATGAAAATCGAACAAATTTACACCGGATGCCTTGCGCAAGGTGCGTATTATATCACCTCAAATGGCGAAGCGGCCATTATTGATCCGCTTAGAGAAACTCAGCCTTACTTAGATCGTTTGGAGCGTGACGGAGTAAAATTGAAATATATTTTTGAAACACATTTCCACGCCGATTTCGTTTCTGGACATGTTGATTTAAGCAAAGAAACTGGAGCGCCAATCGTTTACGGACCTAATGCTTCCTGCGAATTTGACTGTATTTCTGCGAAAGACGGACAAGAATTTAAACTTGGGAATGTTACGATTAAAGTGCTGCACACTCCTGGGCACACTATGGAAAGTTCTACCTTTTTATTAATTGATGAAAATGGAAAAGATCACGCAATTTTCTCTGGAGACACTTTATTCATTGGCGATGTTGGTCGTCCTGATTTAGCTCAAAAAGCAGCGGGAATGACACAAGATCAATTGGCGGGAATTTTATTTCATTCATTAAGAGATAAAATCATGACCTTGGCCGATGACGTAATCGTTTATCCTGCGCACGGTGCAGGAAGCGCCTGCGGGAAAAATATGAGCAAAGAAACGGTTTCGACTATTGGAAATCAGAAAGTTGCTAATTACGCATTACGTGCCGATATGACTGAAGAAGAATTCATCAAAGAAGTTACCGACGGATTATTGCCTCCTCCAGCCTATTTCAGCATGAACGTTGCTATGAACAAACAAGGTTACGAAAGCTTTGAAACTGTTTTAGACAACGGAATGAAAGCCATAAATGAGAAAGAATTTGAAGTTGTTGCAGAAGAAACTGGAGCTTTGATTCTAGACACAAGAAGTGCAGCCGATTTTAGTAAAGGATTTATTCCGCAGTCTATAAATATCGGGATCAATGGTGATTTTGCGCCGTGGGTTGGAACTTTAATTGCAAATGTAAAACAACCTATTATATTGGTTACCACAGTTGGAATGGAAGAAGAAACCGTAACGCGTTTGAGCCGTGTTGGTTTTGATACTATTATCGGTCATTTGGATGGCGGTTTTGAAGCTTGGCAAAATGCAGGTTTTGAAATTGATACTGTGAACAGAATTACAGCCGAGCAATTTTCAAATGAATTTAAATTTGGTGAAGATAAAGTTGTAGATATTCGCAAAGAAACAGAATACGCAGCCGAGCATATTGATGACGCTTACAGCAAACCACTAGCTTATATTAATGACTGGGTAAAAGATATTAACCCAAACGAACATTTTTATCTACATTGCGCTGGAGGTTACAGAAGTATGATTGCCGCTTCTATTTTGCAAGCCAGAGGTTTCAGGAATTTTTCTGAAGTGGAAGGCGGTTTCGGAGCAATTTCAAAAACAAGCATTCCAAAATCAGATTTCATTTGTCAAAGTAAAGTTTTGAAAGCATAACCTTGAACATAAATTTTTCACCATATAAGTAATATAAGTTCATTTTAGTTTGGGCGCAATCTAAACCTTATATTTAGCTTAATTAAGTCTATAAGTACTCTCCAACTTATAATTACTTATATCACTTATATGGTTAAAAAATAAAACACTTAATTTTTTAAATTAAAAAATGAATATACTCGAAATCATTAAAGAACCATGGCCTTGGTACGTTGCAGGTCCGTTGATTGGATTAACAGTTCCAATTTTATTAATTATCGGAAATAAATCTTTTGGGATTAGTTCGTCGCTGCGTCATATTTGTGCAGCATGTATTCCTGCCAATATTTCGTTTTTTAAATACGATTGGAAAAAAGAAAGCTGGAATTTATTCTTTGTTTTAGGGATATTTTTTGGAGGCGTTATTGGTGCGTATTTTTTATCAAATCCAAATCCTGTGCAAATTGCTCCTGAACTTTCATCACAATTAGCCACTTACGGAATCACAGATCATACAGGTTTAGTTCCTGTACAATTATTTTCTTGGGAAAGTTTATTGACAGTTCGCGGCTTTATTATGATGGTTGTTGGCGGATTTCTAGTTGGTTTTGGGACACGTTACGCCGGCGGATGCACAAGCGGACACGCTATTATGGGATTATCAAATTTACAATGGCCTTCTTTAGTTGCTACAATCTGTTTTATGATTGGCGGTTTTGTAATGTCTCTTTTGATTTTACCTTATATTCTTTCACTTTAAAATTTCAAAAATGAGTTTAGAAAATAAAAATATAGACGGCGAAGGAATCAACGCAAGTGCAAAAAAAGAAAATGCATTAGCGAACTTAAAATATTTAATCGTTGGAATTTTCTTCGGAATCGTATTCGTAAAAGCAGAAATCATTAGCTGGTTCAGTATTCAGGAAATGTTCCATCTTCAATCATTTCATATGTACGGAGTAATTGGATGCGCTGTTGTTGTGGGATTAATATCCGTTCAATTGATTAAAAAATTCAACATCAAAACTTTGGATGGCGAAAAAATCGAAATCCAGCCAAAGACTTTTAACAAAGGACAAATCTACGGAGGTCTACTATTTGGTTTCGGATGGGCAATAACTGGAGCTTGTCCAGGTCCGCTTTTTGCACAAATTGGTACGGGAGCGACTGTAATTGTTGTGACTTTATTGTGTGCAATCGCTGGAACTTGGTTTTATGGTTTGATAAAAGATAAACTCCCACATTAAAATTTGTTTCAAGTTTAAGTTGATTTAACCGCAAAGCTCGCTAAGATATACGCAAAGTTCGCAAAGTTTATTTACAAAGCTTTGCGAACTTTGCGCTTTTTACAAAGCTCTATTTGTAAAAAACTTTGTGTGCTTTGCGGTTAAATATGTTCACAGACAATCAACATGAAACCTGAAACAAAATAAAACCAAAAACTTTTTCTTCACCAATTATTAATTTCCTTTCGTTAAGTTTGCTTTGAACAATATTTCCCAAAAAATAAATAAAAGCCAAAACATGAATCGTTCTGAACAATTATCCAAACTGCAAAATTCTGAAAAATGGGACGTAATAATTATTGGCGGAGGCGCAAACGGACTCGGTACTGCTATTGATGCTGCAAGCCGAGGTTATAAAACCATTTTATTTGAAGCCGTAGATTTTGCAAAAGGAACTTCTAGCAGAAGCACCAAACTGGTTCATGGCGGCGTGCGTTATCTAGAACAAGGAAATGTACATTTAGTTCGAGAAGCGTTGAAGGAAAGAGGTCTTTTGGCTCAAAATGCTGGTCATTTAGTTAAAAATCAATCTTTTGTTATTCCAAATTACAATTGGTGGAGCGGTTATTTTTACACTATCGGACTAAAAATTTACGATTTATTGTCGGGTTGTTTGAGTTTAGGAAGTTCAAAATATCTTTCTAAGAAAAAAACTATCGAATTGCTTCCAAACGTAGAAGAAAACGGCTTGGCAAATGGAGTAATTTATCATGACGGACAATTTGATGATTCCCGACTGGCTATTAACATGGCGCAGACTGCGATTGAAAATGGAGCTTGTATTTTAAATTACGTAAAAGTGGTAAATCTATTAAAAGACGATAAAAATCAAATTATTGGTGTTCAGGTTCAAGATCAGGAAAGCAGTATTCAATATGAGGTAAAAGGTAATGTTGTTGTAAATGCAACAGGAGTTTTTACAAATGCTATCATGAAATTAAATGATAATGTTTACAAAAAATACATTGTTCCGAGTCAGGGAATTCATTTGGTTTTTGATAAATCATTTTTACCGGGAGAACATGCTTTGATGATTCCGAAAACAAAAGACGGAAGAGTCTTATTTGCTGTTCCGTGGCACAATCGCGTTGTTGTTGGCACAACCGATACTTTAATTAAGAAACAAAGTTTAGAACCTATTGCCTTAGAAAGCGAAATTCAATTTGTTTTGGAAACTGCACAGCGTTTTCTAGCAAAAAAACCAACAAGAGCAGACGTTCTTTCTGTTTTTGCAGGTTTACGCCCTTTGGCGGCGCCGAAAGAAGAAGGAAAAAGTACCAAAGAAGTTTCTAGAAGTCATAAAATTATAGTTTCTGAAACGGGATTAATTACTATTACAGGCGGAAAATGGACAACGTACAGAAAAATCGCAGAAGATATTATCGACAAAGCAATCAAAATGGGACAATTACCTCAAAAAGCATGTCGTACGGAGCATCTTCCCATTCATGGAAATAAACCAACCTCTTCTGTAGATAGAGAAAATCATCTGTATATATATGGTTCAGATATTTCTAAAATTATAGAATTACAGACAAACGAACCTGAATTAAAAGAAAAGTTACATCCTGATCACGAATTCACAATGGCAGAGGCAGTTTGGGCAATTCGTTATGAAATGGCAAGAACTGTAGATGATATTTTGGCAAGAAGAGTTCGTTTATTATTCTTAGATGCACGGGCTGCAATTGCATCTTCAGAAAAAACAGCCAGATTATTAGCAAAGGAATTGAATCACGATGAAGCTTGGATCAGAGAAGAAATTGCAAGTTTTAAAGTAATTGCCAAAGGTTTTCTACTTTCTGAGTTTCAATAAAGATGAAATATCAACTAATTTTTAATTACTTATCTTATTTGCATTTCAAATAGTCCTACAAAAGTTATTTTTCAACGGATTTCTAAACTATTGGAATTTTTTAATTTTAATTTTAGGTTAAACATCAAAATATCAATACTTTAAAACCAAAAAATAGATTACTTTTATATCCCTAAAAGTTATGCTTTTGGAAAAAGCAATTCAGATTTTAACTAATTAACAAATTATTAACATGACAGTTGTATATACAACTATTAAAAGTTATACATTTGTATATACAAATTATACACTTACTACTATGACAATTGAAGAGGTTATTAAGAGTACGGTTAAGATGGATAATGCGAAAAAAGTTATTCTGAATATCATGTACACACAAAATGTGATTCAGGATCATTTCAGCGAGTTGATTAAACCGTATGATTTGTCTGGTGAACAATATAATGTGTTACGTATATTAAGAGGACAAAAAGGGAAACCTGCTAATATGTGCGTGATACAAGAACGAATGCTTGCAAAAACAAGTAACACAACAAGATTGGTAGACAAATTATTATTAAAAGAATTTGTTACCCGAAATGTCTGTCCAGATAATCGACGAAAAATAGAAGTTTTGATTACACAAAAAGGACTCGATGTTTTAAAGGAATTAGATCCGAAAGTAGATGAACATGAAAATGCATTTGCAGACAATTTAAAACCAGACGAATTAGTTTTTTTAAATCAATTATTAGAAAAATTTAGAACCAATAAATAAAGTAATATTATGAGCAATTTCGTAGAAAATCAAAATTGGAGATATGCTACCAAACAATTTGATGCCTCAAAAAAAATATCAGATGCAGATGTAAGTGCTTTAAAAGAAGCCGTTAGATTAAGTGCATCTTCTTACGGTTTACAGCCTTATAAAGTAATCATTGTAGAAAATCCAGCATTAAGAGAAGAACTTAAAGCAGCAGCTTGGGGACAAACTCAAATTACAGATGCTTCTCACCTATTTATTTTTGCAAACGATTTAAATCTTGATGCAGGATCTGTTGACAAATACATCAGCAATATCAGCGAAGTTAGAGGTGTTCCAGTTGATGCATTAGGCGGATTCAGCGATATGATGAAAGGTGTAATTGCTAATTTATCTGCAGAAGCAAAACATATCTGGACAGCAAAACAAACTTATTTAGCTTTAGGAAATTTATTAAATGCAGCAGCCGAATTAAAAATTGACGCTACTCCAATGGAAGGTTTCAACGCTGCAAAATTCAACGAAATTTTAGGTTTCGACAAATTAGGTTTAAATGCTTCAGTAATTGCAACAGTTGGTTACAGACATGAAGACGACAAATCGCAGCACAGTAAAAAAGTTAGAAAATCAAACGAAGAATTATTTATCACACTATAATTATTTATTAATCCAATTCAAATTTTAATTTAAAAAAACATGAAAAATTTAAAAACTATTGCAATAGCATTATTCGTAGCAGCAGCTGGAATCTCAGTAAACGCTCAAACTAAAAAAATCGACGTAAAAGCATCTACTATTAAATGGGTAGGTAAAAAAGTAACTGGAGAGCACTCTGGAACTGTAAACTTCAAAGACGGAGCTGTAGTTTTCAAAGGAAAAAAATTAACTGGAGGTAGTTTTACTGTTGATATGACTTCATTAACTTCTACAGATTTAACTGGAGAATACCAAGGAAAATTAAACGGTCACTTAAAAGCTGACGATTTCTTTGGAACAGATAAATTCCCAACTGCAAAATTAGTTTTCAAAAAAATTGGTTCTAAATCTGCTGACGTTTACACTGTAACTGCAGACTTAACTATCAAAGGAATCACTAAACCTGTTACTTTTGATATCACTGTAGCTGGTAACACTGCTACAACTAACTTTAAAGTTGATAGAACTAAATACGATATCAAATACAACTCTGGTAACTTCTTCGAAAACTTAGGAGACAAAACTATCAATGACGATTTCGAATTAACAGTAGCTTTAAAATTCTAATATTTTAGACTTACTAATTCAAAATATACAAAACCCCGACAGACTAGATTTGTCGGGGTTTATTTTTTTATAGACTTTTCAAAACCTTAACATTCTTAATAGTAAAGTAACGCTTTCGTAATAAGCATCAGGACTTTGATTAACATACGGCTTCTAATTTTGGGGAAATTAAAAAATCAAAAACTAGAAATTAAAATCATAGTTATGAAAACAAAAGTACTTATTGCATCTATTACATTTATTATCAGCTTTTTTGTACATGCCCAACAACCAAAAGGAATTATTGGAAACACGAACTGGCTGAATAATTGGACCAATTTTAGACCTGCTGCTACTGACTACAATGAAGCAACCAATATAATTGCTGGAACAATCGACAAAGATACTCGATTATTAAAGCGCAATACATATCATTTAGTTGGCGTTGTATACGTTACAAATAATGCAACTCTAACTATTGAGCCTGGAACTGTAATACGAGGTGATGACAAAACCTGTGGTACTCTGGTAATTACCACTGGTTCAAAAATTATGGCAGAAGGACTTGAGACTGACCCTATCATCTTTACATCAGAAAACGAAATAAATAACAGAAAACCAGGCGACTGGGGAGGTATTATCATCTGTGGAAAAGCGCCCATAAATTATTTAGGCGGGATACATACTTTACCTTTTGACTTAGAAGCCAATTTAAATCATTACGGAGGTCAGGATGCTGAGGATAATTCTGGGATTTTAAAATATGTAAGAATCGAATATGCAGGAAGAAAATTAAGTGCTTCAAAAGAATTAAACGGACTTTCGCTTGCGGGTGTTGGAAGAAAGACAACTGTAAGTAATATCCAAATTAGTTTTTCAAACGATGATTCATTCGAATGTTATGGCGGAGATTTGAATATGAGCAATTTAGTTTCTTTTAGAACTACCGATGATGATTTTGACTTTACGCAAGGCGCTC
>NZ_CAMLIX010000133.1 GCF_946479975.1 uncultured Flavobacterium sp. | reverse complement strand
CCGTAACTAATTTTTAATGGAGCATCTCTACGTCCTTGCTTCGTTGTTACAACCATAATATTTTACAATCTTTATTCGATACTGGATTTAATGAACCTCAACCATCAATTGGTGAAGAACATCATCTTGACAATGATACGAATGCTGACGAGCTTATGCAAGTCGTAGATGCCGACAGTTCACAAGTTATTGCAATGCTTGCTGTACATGAAGGGCGTAACATGGTAATACAAGGCCCTCCAGGAACAGGGAAATCACAAACAATTACAAATCTTATAGCAAATGCTGTCGGAAATGGAAAAAAAGTACTTTTTGTTGCTGAAAAAATGGCCGCATTAGAAGTTGTAAAACGACGATTAGACAGTGTCAACTTAGGAGAAGCGTGCTTAGAATTACATAGCCACAAAGCAAACAAAAGAGAATTACACAATGAATTAAAACGAATACTTGATTTAGGCAGGCCAACAATGACTCGTTTGGAAGAAGAAATTAGATTTCTTCATCCCATGATAAACGAACTTAATCAATATTGTACTTCGGTAAATTCTGAAATTTCAAAAAGTGGTTACTCAGCACAAGAAGTGATGGGAAATTTACTAAAAATAACAACTCATAATAAAGATTATAAATTTCCTAAAATACAGGTTGAAAATATTAGCGTATGGGATTCTATAAAGATTAAAGAGGTTGAACAGCTGGCTGAAAAAATACAGGTAAGACTAGAAAAAATTGGACAACCTGAGAACTTGCTATTTTATGGAACTGATATAAAAATTTTTCTCCCAATAGATGAGGAAACCTCAAAAGAATTATTAGAAATTGTAATTAAAGATACAAATGAGGTAATAACTCTTATTACTTCCATTTCAAATTATGTTGAAATTAATCCGTCCACAGAAATAGATGATGTTAAGCTATTATTAAAAACTATAAAAACTGCATCTGAGAATCCAGGTCTCACATCCATGAATATAACCGATTCTGCTTGGCTCAATAATGAAGCTGATATTGCCGAATTATTAGAAACTGGAATTCGACTAGAAGAACTGCATACACAATATGACAATTTAGTTATTCCAGAAGCTTGGGATTATGATCTACTTGAAATCAGGCAAAATTTAATTGTACATGGCAGTAAGTGGTATAAATTTTTAATAGGAGATTATAAAAATAGTGTAAAAAAATTGTCGGCACTTCTCACAATTCCGGTACCTTCAGATTTAAACACAAAATTAGAGTATGTTAATGCTTTAATGGAAGGAAAGCGTCTTACAGCCTCTCTTCTATCTTTAGAACCTTTAGCGCAAAAATTATTTGATATCAGATATCAAAAGAAACGAACAGATTGGAAAACTGTTAAAAAAGCAGTTCAATATTTACAAGAGGTACACCTTCTTATTCAGGATGACATAATATCAAACACGTTTCTATCCTTTCTTAGCAAAAATCAGGAGTCTTCTGTTGCGGGTGACTTTTTAATTAATTTGGAGAATGCTTTAAAAAAACAAAATATTTCATTAAAGTCACTTTTAGGAAAACTGGATTTAAAAGATAATCAAATACTAAATACAAGTTTAGCAAAACAGCAAAGCTTAATAAAAAATTGGTTCGAAAATCTACCTGAGATACATCAGGCAGTATCTTGGAACGTAATGAAAGAAGAGATTGAAAGAAATGGAGCCGATTATTTGATTAGAGCAGTTTATAACTGGCCCGACGCTGTTTTGCATTTAAAAACAGCTGTACAAAAAACTTGGTACGAACATTTGATTGAGCAGGCAATGACTAATAGTGTAGAACTTCGAAAATTTGAAAGATCAAGTCATGAAGAAGTCATCGAAAAATTTAAACGACTTGATGTACTTAATCAGTTCTATAATCGCGCCAAAGTTGCTCTTAAACATTGGGAAAGTTTACCAAAACAGGAAGGCGGCGGACAAATTAATGTACTTAAAAGCGAATTCAACCGCAAAGCCAGACATATGCCGATTAGGAAACTTATGCAGGAAGCAGGACTGGCAATTCAAGCAATTAAACCTGTTATAATGATGAGTCCAATGTCAATTGCAAATTTTCTCCCTCCAAATAGTATTGATTTCGATCTGGTTATTTTTGATGAAGCCAGCCAAGTACGTCCTGTTGATGCTTTGGGGGCTATTTTACGTGGAAGGCAAATAGTTGTTGTGGGTGATACAAAGCAAATGCCTCCAACAAGTTTTTTTGACAAACTAAATACCGATACTGAAGATGAAGAAAACGTAACTGCTGATATGCAGAGCATCCTTGGAATGTGTGATGCTCAAGGTGCTCCTCAACGCATGCTGCGCTGGCATTATCGCAGTAGACATGAATCCTTAATTAACTTGTCAAACCAGGAGTTTTACGAAAATAAATTAATAATTTTTCCAAGTCCCGGATCTAAAAGCAAAATGGGTTTAGCATTTAATCACCTGCCAGATACTTATTATGACAAAGGTAAAACACGTACCAACCCTAAAGAAGCTGAAAAAGTTGCTGATGCTATTATTAACCATGCTATAAATAATCCGAAGCTGAGTCTCGGCGTTGTTGCTTTTAGCACTGCGCAAATGCAGGCTATTCAAAATGCACTTGAAGTAAAAAGAAGAAAAAATCCTGAAGTTGAAAGTTTCTTTAGGAGCCACCCTACTGAACCTCTTTTTATCAAAAATCTTGAAAATGTTCAAGGAGATGAACGAGATGTCATTTTTATTAGTATTGGTTATGGAAGAACTGAAGACGGTAAAGTACCTATGAGTTTTGGACCTCTAAATAATGAAGGTGGTGAACGAAGACTAAATGTTTTAATTACAAGGGCAAAAAGCAGATGTGAAGTATTCACAAATATTACAGCCAGTGATATGAATCCTGGACCAAATGCAAAATTTGGTATTCGAGCATTAAAAAGTTTTCTTTATTATGCACAGCATGGGAAGTTTGAAAGCGACAAGGAAGAAATAATAACTAAACCCCAGCCATTTGAGGAAATTATTACTCAAAGTCTTCGCGATAATGGTTATATCGTGAGAGAAAAAGTCGGCTCTGCAGGATTTTATATTGACTTGGCTATAGTGGATAACGATAATCCTGGAAGATATATTCTTGGAATATGCTGCGACGGAAAGTCTTATGAAACTGCAAAATCAGCTCGGGATCGAGATAGATTAAGAACTATAGTCCTTGAAGGCATGGGCTGGAAATTATTTAATGTATGGAGCACTGATTGGTTCCGCAATCCCCAAAGAGAACTAAGACTTTTAATAGAAACTATTGAAAATGCTAAAAATCAAGTTGAACATAATGATGCACTTGAAGAAGAATTAATGGAAGATTTAAAAAATCTTGTTCGAGAAGAACCTGAAGAAATTGATAATTCAATCCCCCACTATATAAAAGCTTCTCTTCCTATTGAGGTTTGCCATCAAGAAATTCATACTTATTCCCTTGGAAAACTTGGAGCATGGATACATGATGTCGTCAAAGTAGAAAGTCCTGTTCATTTTGAAGAAATGGCGCGTCGAATTGCAGATGCAAATGGCATTTCAAAAATTGGAAGTCGTGTCAGAGCATCTATTACAGATGCAGTAAATTATGCTGTAAGAGCTGGATTAATCAAAGAGAAGGATGACTTTCTTTGGCATTTTGAAGATCATTTACCAGTAATAAGAGATAGAAGTTTACTTACTCCAAATTCAAAAAAATTAAATCTTATTTCTGATGAAGAGATGAACTTAGCAATCATTAAAGTTGTTGAAAGTTCCATCGCTATTCAGCCAGACAATGCTGTTATCTTAATTGCAAAACTTTTTGGTTTTGCAAGAGTTACAGAAGACATGAGAAACCATATTTTACAATCCATCAAAAAAACAGTCAAATCTGAAATTGTAAAAAAAGATGGTGAGTTTTTAAAAATAATTAAAGATTGAGTTATAATCAAAAAGGTTTAACCAAAAAAAAAACGTTAAAAAGTTGAATATTAAAACACAAATCGTTTATTTAAATAAACGGTTTTCACAATGTAAAGAAAAAAAATATGCACTTAAAATCTATTACTGTTCAAAATTTTAGACGTTTAAAAAATTGCAATATTGATTTAAACCTAGAAAAGTCAATTTTTGTTGGGGCAAATAATAGTGGAAAAACTTCTGCTACCCACCTTCTATATCGCTTTTTAGGAGATACAAAAAGTAAATTTACTATTCATGATTTTAGCAGTGACTGCTGGGCAATATTTGATGCGATTGGAAATTCAGCTGACGAACCTGCCATAGATGATATTCCTAAAATCACGCTGGATTTGTGGTTTGACGTTAGTGCTACCGATTTGCATCGGGTATTAGATTTGCTACCGAGTTTAGACTGGGAAGAAACTCCCATAGGCGCACGTATAGAATTTTGCGTTAAAGACGTAGTAATTTTGATATCTAATTATCGTGCAGCTAAAGCTACTGCTGTGGCAAAAAGTGACGAAGACTACCATCCTTGGCCAAAATCTCTAACCGATTATTTATTGCGAAATATAAATGAAGAATTCGGAATTAAGTACTTCGTTCTAGACCATACTCAATTTGACGCTCAACTAAATCAGGTCGCAGGATATACACCTCTTGAATTAGGAAATGAGACTGATAGAAACGGTGGTAAAATTTTAAAGTCTATTATCAAAGTTGATGTGCTAAATGCACAGAGGCATTTATCCGATTACACACTTGGAAGATCTGAAGATCTCTCGAAAAGAATCAATAAATTCTATGAGCGTAATCTAAGACAAAAAGAAGATAATTTTGAAGCTCTACGCGCATTAGATAATTCTGAGAAGGAACTTACAGCACATCTTTCTGAAGTATTTGAACCTACGTTACAAAGTTTAAATAATTTAGCTGGATATCCGGGATTTCAAGACCCAAAACTACTCATTAAAGCGGCTCTTAATTCAGAAAATATTGCTGCTCAAACAAAGCTACATTATTCACTTTCGGATGAACCAGATTCATTAGCATTGCCTGACCAATACAATGGGTTAGGATTTAAAAATTTAATTTTCATGGTTATTGAGATTTTAGATTTTCATGCAAGGTGGATGGATGATAAAGAAAATCGCGCTCCTTTACATTTGATAATTATTGAAGAACCGGAAGTGCATTTACACGCTCAACTTCAACAGGTCTTCATAAAGCAAATACAGAAAGTTATAATGTCATCTGAAGAAACTAACGCTTTTGTTAGCCAATTAATTATTACAACACATTCGCCACATATTATTTATGAAAGTGGATTTGAGCCCATAAGATATTTTAGAAGGGAAACAGCAAATACTCATCAAACTACTAAAATTTTGAATTTGTCTACTTTCTACGATAATTCTAAACCTAAAACACGAGATTTTTTACAACAATACATGAAATTAACTCATTGCGATTTATTTTTCGCTGATGCCGCAATTTTGGTTGAAGGAAATGTAGAACGTTTATTACTTCCATTAATGATTCAAAAATCAGCACCAGATTTGAATACTTGCTATATAAGTGTCATCGAAGTGGGTGGAGCATTTGCACATATATTTAAATCTCTAATAAACTTTCTTGGATTAACAACATTAATCATAACTGATATAGACAGTATTTATCCAGTATCATCACCTTTAGCTGAAATTCATCCCGCTGGGGCTGAACAGAAAGCCGCTGAAAAAGCTGTTATCGATCCTGAAGTTGCAGGAGATGAACCAGTAGTTGTTGAAGAAGTTATTGCTGCCCCAAATGATGATGATGATGATGATGATGATGATGATGATGATGATGATGACTTTGATTACGAAGAGGAAAACGAAGATGAAGATGAACCGGTAGGTGAAGAAGTTGCAGAAAAGCCTTTACGTGGAAAATGTCCTTCACAGATAGAAGCATGTATAACTTCTAATCAAACATTAATAAAATGGTTACCTAAATTACAATTAGTTTCAGAATTGTTTGCTGCAAATGAACAAAAAA
Organism: uncultured Flavobacterium sp.; assembly: GCF_946479975.1. Next base: position 8,022 of record NZ_CAMLIX010000133.1, on the reverse strand, counting down.
GAACCCAATTAGCAGACGAAAAAGGAAACGCTTTAGTCCATGTTTGCTATCAATCGCAACAATCTGTAACTTGGGAAGGTGAAACAGCAGAATGTGCGGGAAGAACAATTGAAGAAAGTTTCGCATTAGAAAATCTTGCCTGGACTCAAAATATTTTGAGAAAAAAACTTCGCCTTCGCGTCATCACGAATGCGAATAATAGAACCTTAACTGAAGTAAGAGAACGTTTATTTGAAAGAATAAATATTAGCGATTTTAATAAAACAGATTTTGCTCTTGCTCTTATGATGGAAAATTTAGCTGATTGGAACGTTCCAGAATATATTGATACAGGCTTGAAGTGGCTTCAAAGGAGCATTGTAAAATTACCACCACCTGCTCCTCTAAGTCCGCCACCAGCAGAATTAGTTGTTGAACCTAAACCAGTACCAGCCGAATAATTATGAGTGGAAGAATAAATAAACCGGATACTCCGGCTGACATCGAATTAAGAAAATGCCTTGCAGCTAAAAACAGTTTTGTTATAGTTGCTGGCGCAGGTTCAGGGAAAACCACATCATTAATTAAAGCTCTAAAGTACATAGACGACACAGAGGGCAAAACTTTACGCCAGCAGGGCAAAAAAATTGCATGTATTACTTATACGACTGTAGCGGAAAAGGAAATTTTAGATGATGTCGGACATGATCCTTTTTTCCGAGTTTCAACTATTCACTCATTTCTTTGGGAGCTTTTAAGGCCTTTTCAAAAGGATATTAAAATTTGGGTTAAAGCTAAAATAAAATCCAAACTAGAAGAATTTGAGATAGATCGACAAAATTTTTCAAATAGAACTCGCCAGACTACTCGAGAGAATAATGCTAGAGATACTGCAAGATACATGTACATTGATGCCAATATAGACAATGTACCTTCATTTACTTATGAGACAGGTAGTAATTATTTGGAAGGAATATTAGGTCATAGTGATATTATCAGTATGGGGCCGTCCTTAATTACTGCTAGTCCGCTATTGCAAATAATCCTTGCTAGTAGATTTCCTTACTTCTTCATTGATGAGAGCCAAGATACAATCGGCGAGTTTGTAGATGCAATGAAACAGGTAGAACATAATGTAGAAGATTTTTGCTTAGGATTCTTCGGAGACCCAATGCAAAAAATCTATCACACTGGCTCTGGAGCAATAACACTCGAAAAAGGCTGGCAAGAAATCCAAAAGCCTGAAAATTTTAGATGTTCGACATCTGTTTTACGGACTATTAATAACATCAGAGCAGCTGGTGATAATTTACAGCAAAATGGTGGAAGGGTCGAATTGATAGAGGGAAACCCTTTGCCAGTTGAAGGAAGTGCGCAAATATTCATCATGCAAGCTGATGACAGAAGAGCAGCAAAGTTAGCGAAGGTTAGAGAATACCTTTCGATACAGTTAGCCGATCCTTTATGGGTTTCTGATGAAAAGATTGCTGATGTAAAAGTTCTTGTAATTGAGCATAGAATTGCTGCAACCAGGCTAGGATTTCCTGCGTTATATTCCATTTTTAAAGACGGTACTACCGATAGTCTTTCAATGAGTTTTAGCGAAGGTAGCAATTGGGCTTTACTTCCTTTTCAAAGATACATTTTACCACTTGTGTCTGCATTTCGGGATAGAAAAGATTTCTTAGTTGTTGAATTATTAAAGAAATATTGTCCGATTATGCAGAAATCATATCTTTCAGCTCCTGAAAATGAGCCTTTGGTCATTTTGCGCGAAATTAAAACTCATTTAGGCGAACTAAATAATCTTCTTAGTGATACAAGCAATGCAACGGTCGTCGATGTTTTAAATTATTTGAATGAGTATGGTTTGATTTCATTAGATGAGCGTATTAGCACCCGAATTGGTGATGCCCCTGAAATTGAAGCAGATGACGAGGATGTTACTATAACCGATAGAGTTATTGCTGCTTATTTAAATTGTCCAGTAAAAGAAGTTTGGGGTTATAGCATATATATCAATGAAGAATCGCCCTTTTCAACGCAGCACGGTATTAAAGGGGATGAATTTATGAGGGTTGTAGTGATACTAGATGACGAGGAAGGGCGACGGTCATCATCCTATTCTTACGAAAAACTTTTAGGAATTAAAGATCTATCAGATAGAGATAATTCAAATTTAGATGCAGGCCAGGAAACTACTTTAGACCGAACAAGGAGATTACTATATGTTTGCTGTTCGAGGTCACTTAAAGATTTAGCAGTAATTCTTTTTGCTGCTGATATTCAGGCAGCCACGGAAGCAGTCTTAGCAACCGGAATATTTCATCCACAGGACGTTAAGAATGAAACCACTATTGACATTGCATTAGCCAATTAATTTTTTATGCTTAGGCGGATAACTTCTCCTAAACGCGAATCTAAGTATCAAATTTTTCCTAAGCTTATATTCATTTATAAATTTAAATAGAGAAATGGATATGTTAATTACAATTGGAGAATTAGAAAGGTGGAGTTGCCTCCAAAAGTGCCACAAAAAAAAAGCTAAGGTGAATTTATCATTAATTTGATATTTCAAATTTTATAACACAATCCTTACGTTCAAATCTTCATCTTGCACTTAATCCATTAAATTCAAACACTTCTCTGCCAAGTTTCAAATGGCGGAGCGTCCCTATCCAAAATTAAAAACCATTTTAAATACACCCAGAATAGATAAATTACTTTTCTTACAAGCATTGAAAGATTTGTTGTTCTAACGACGCTAAAAATTGGTTTATTTCCCTGGAAATCCTTTTGCTCCGGGGTTCGACACAAAAGATCAGAACGCAAAAGCGGGAAGAGTTCCTCAGGCATTAAGCACATTTTTTCTATTGAAAATAACTAATTTGACTTCCCGCTGCACGTTCTTTTAACTCTCAGAGCTTAACCTGGAAACTTCCTTAGAAATATCTTGCGTAAATTTAGATAGAGGTCTGCGGTGAATATCTTTGGAATCCGGATAAGTCCCTAAAAAGAAACGTTCTATTGAAAATCCGCTTCCTGGAAATAAAGTTCTAAATGATTCCTCCAGATCTTTCCTGTAGGTCTGATTATAAATCTGGGTCCTGATTATAATTTCTTCTGCAAGATCCTTCTGTGCATTGTAAATACTGCTTATATGAAAAAGTATCCTCCAATGATCCTTTTCCTTCTCTATTTTGAAGTGGCTTATCAGGATCATCAAAATATACCATCAGCTTTTCGGGATCATAGCAAAGCATATACTCCGTGAGACTGTCTTTTAAAGAAAAGGTATAATTACTCTGCAATTGAGCGTCGCCGTACAGCTTAAAATTCACTTTTTTCTTTCGTTTTACATTATTACATACCGCACAGCAAGGATAAAGATTGTAGATAGTAGCGCTTAAATACGGGTAATCAGCCTTCGAATAAGCATGATCTAATTGATATTTGGCAACTTTTAATCGACCATTTAATTTTCCCGCTTGTGTATAAGTATTTTTCTCCACATTCAATGCCAGTTGGGAATTGCAGTAAACACAAGATTTAATGCCCAGTCTGCTGAATAATCTTGGATAAAAATTTCCTCTGTAAGCTGAGTAGTTAAATTTTAAAACTAAAAGATCATGAAAGCTAATATTATTAATGGGCTTTCCTGAAGAATTCTTTTTATCTGCATCAGCGAGTTTTATGGTATTCTTTGATTTGGGAGTCTCTCCCAGTTCGGTTATCAGATCTAAAATTCGATCCTGATCGGCCGACATAAGATTACATACCGAAATCTTTTGAATTATCTTTTTCAAAAAGCGTTTTTGTTTTGAGTCCAGCTGATCAAAGTAATTTGATTTAACCTGCAAAAGGTTGTGTCTAATTTCCTTTCGCTGCTTTTCCAAATCTGCACCAAAAACACGTATGCACTCATCCAGGACAGATTTATCTATTGAGATCATATTTTTTTTGAAGTTCAGTTAATCTTTTAATTTCATTACTTATTGCCACGGGAAATTTCTGAAAATATAATTCTCTTAAGCTATTCTTGATCAAGGGCTCCCCGATTTGCTCTATGAGGCGAAAAATCTCATCCTCATTCAATTTCTTTTTTGAAGTGCCTTGTAGAAAATTCAGCACCTCATTAATTTTATAATTAGCAAAATCCCCTCTTAGACCATTTGAAATAAAGAATGAATCCGAGAGAAGAGTATGGATATTGGCGGCAAATGTTGCTTTCTGTTCATTTAGCGAATCTTTTACAATAGTGTTGTAATCAAGCACCTCATCGCCTTGTTTCTGAAGAAAAATGGTGTTATAATTCAAAAAATCTGATGCGGGAATTGCCGAATTCGTGGTTAAAATGATCTGTATGGTTCTTTCTCTTGAAGGATTAGAATAAGCAACTGGCAAGAACTCAAGGAGATTAAACAGTATTTTTTTCTGCCATGCCGGATGCAGATATGTATCTCCTTCGTCAATTAAAATAATGAGATGCTTCTCTAAATTCACCGCATTCTCAGCTTTGTTTGATAAGCAATAAAACCTTGAATAAATATTAAGCAGTGCATTTTCCCCAGTACTTAGATTTCTCCAAGAAAACTTTAAATATCGATTAATTTTAAAGGTCTTTCTGTAGAACTGTATAAAATTCTTTAAAAATTCTTCATTGGAAACCTCACCATCATAAACATTCATATAAACTGCCGGATTTCTGCGGTCAACAGAGTAATTAAATAACTTGGCACGGTTTTCCTGTATAAAGTTCACAAACTCTAAGCTATTTGAAATAAGCGTGTCCAGATATGAAATCCTGGGATTGCTATTTTGCAGCTGCAGTTGTACTTGTTCAAAAAAGTAAGCAATTCGCTCCTCATATTTTATATATTGAACCAGTTTGTCCTCATTTACAATAAAATCACCTGAAAATTTAAACTCAAAACCCAGGTTTTCTCCTTGCGCCTGCACCTGAAGCAATTCACGTACGAGATTTTCCAGCACTGCTGCAATCAAGTAATTTATATGTAACCCGGATGTATTTTCTATGACAGCCATTTCATCAACTTTGAAATACTCAGCCACATAATGCCCTGTAATGACTTGTTTAAGTTTCTCAAATTCTATATATTCATTACTGTCTTTTTTGAAACTATTTAGAATTTCATAAATACTTATCATTAGTGTCTCGGGTAATCTAAATGGGAAAAGATCACGTGGAATATCACTTGTAATTAGAACTATCTGTCTGTCAATATCCTCCCCGAGAAAAATAGCGATGTGATCTTCTTGGGGACTGATAACTCTTTGATCAACATTGTTTTTATAATCCTCATAAATAAGACCATTGGTGGAAATATCATGAAGACCACTAATACTGCCTCCTGGAGTACCATCAAAGATGTTTGAAAAGTAAATAATATCGGTTGCTTCCAAACCTCTAAAATCATATCCAAAACTTATGATTTGATCTTGTGTAGGGTTAATAATGATCTCTATTTCAAAAGCAGCATTATCAATTTTTATCTTTTGGTAAGTGGAAAAAATTTTAATTTTACCTTCTGTTTTTACCACTAAAACAATTGGATATTCAAGATTCTTACCACTGGATAAATTATCTTTTATAAAATGCAGAATGGAGGATTTCCCGGTTCCATTTTCCCCTATTATAGAACTTACATTTACTATATCTGCACCTTGTTGACTGATATTATAGAAGTTATCAATAAACATTTTATTTTCTTTGAAATTCAATGTTTCCTTTTCTTTATCAAAGGTGAACCTGTATTGACCGCCAAAATTAAGATTCATCTGATTCAAACCTTTGTATTGATCTATATAAGCGTATAGTATTTCCATAAATTATTTTAATATGACTGCTAAGAGCAGGTGTTTGTTTAATGTATTGTTTTAGCTAAAATAGAATATAGGCAAACAAAAATGAGAGCAAATCTTAATTAGCTAAAGAATTGTTTTCCTGGCGGTATTTTCCTTTGCCTGCACCCCATTTGGAAAACATATATCTTTTTCATAGATGAAATAACGCTTGGAATTGTTCCATGGCCAAAAACCAGGAGCAATATTAAACAAATATTCAATAATAGTTTTTCGATCTTTATCGGTTTGCCTATTGAGTTCTTGGGCAATAATTTCATCTAAAATCTGATCATTGGCAAATAGCGCAATAATTTTTTCTAATTCCCTCGAAGCAATCCACTTTCTCCAAAAAGTAAAATCAGTATCAATACCTAAATAAATCCGCTCACGCCCCCAGGACCATCCTTCTCTGAAATCAGAAAAACTCTCACTGTAAAGAAGTATTGCAATACGCAGTTTCTCCATGTTCTTTTTGTTGATCAGCTCCAAGAAAAATTGATATGATTTTTCGAATTCCGCCAATGCAAAATCACTGAAATGATCTGGTTTTATAATCTCGACCCATTTAAAAAGCGGTTCTATTATCCCATTGAAATAACTATGATCTTCGGCCAGCCAAAATTTATTTTCAATATTTTCGCGCTCTGTGTTATCATTGGAATTTGCATAAATCATTAATTTTTTAATTTCCTCTTTAGTTAAAATAGTTTTGAATTCATCTGATTCTATTTTTATAAAGTTAATTACATCATTATGTCCATTTTCTTTGGCCAGTTTAATTGCTGTATCAATTGATTCTGTATTTCTTGAAATATTTGAGAAAAAGCGCATGTATCGAAACAATTCATCGTAATTTACATTCTCATGCGCTATGAAATATTTTTTTCCGTCAAACTTTACCTCACTGGAGTTTTTCAAATAGATTAAGCACGGGTATAAAACCATTAAATTTGGCCTCTGAATTCGTTCAAATTCCTCTTTTAAGTTTATGATCTTACCATTTCTATGGGTGAGCATTTTTTGCTGAACGGTCATCAGTAAGAAAAAAGCTTTAAAATATTCTTCGACAGTTTCTATTGAATACCCCTGGGTTGCTTCTATTTTTTTTATCCAGGATAAAAACTCGTTAAATCCTTCATCCGCGCTTAATTGTAACCCTCTGTTTATCCAAAAAAAATCCTGCCAGATTTCCCATTTTGTAGTCCAGTCCTTTTTACTCCCGCCTGCTACTTTTGATAAAAGTACTGATTTTTGATGCTCATTTGCCTCCATTGGATCTCCGCAGGTATTGACAATCTCGTACATTTTCTCACCGTATTCCCTAATTTTTGAATAGGTTTGTTTTGATCCCTGTTCTTTAGCTTCAAGGTTGATATAGACAAAGCCGATTTTATTTAAAATAAAATCAGTAACAGCCTTGAAATTAACAGCATTAATTAGATTGCTTATGTCTGTCAGAGCAGCGAGAATATTTTTAATAGATGGATCGTCTTTGTAGTTGTCCCTGAACCAGCTTGTTTTAGAAACATCTGCCAGGTCTGTTACTTCCTTACAATTAAAGGTAAAATTAACCAGATCATTAATAAAATAGTCCGTAGTGTTTCGCACTTCATAACTTAGTCTTGGCTGTCCGTTTTTAAATTGCAAAAGGCCGCTTAATGTATCATTTTGCTGATAACAATTTAAAACTCCAATAATTAAGTATAATGTTGTAAGTCTTTGCTGTCCATCACACAGATAAAGAAAACCCTCAGGATATTCATAAGTATAAATAATACCATAGGAAAACTCATTGTATTTTAATTTACTTTCAGCTTCCTTGATTAACTCGTTTGTGAAATTATAGGTCAAGCTTTTTTTATTGTGATTTGTAAGCACTGTACCCCAGCAGTAATCCCTCTGCAGATCAGGAATTATAATTTTATTTTCATTTTTTAATACATCACCTAGCGTATTGAATGTTCCTTGATTCATAGATTGTATTATTTAAAGAAAGTATCGAATTCCGTTTTAAATTCAGTGGCATTTTTTTCAATTTCTTTGACCTGCCACTGTGTGTGACTCCCAAAAATTGACAAGGTATGGAGCCAGAGTCCATAATTTTTAGTTTTCGAATTTATAATTCCTTCAAAAAGCAGTTCTTTCTTGTCTTCAAATGATTCGTTACTCAATTTACTG
>NZ_CAMLIX010000132.1 GCF_946479975.1 uncultured Flavobacterium sp. | reverse complement strand
ATATAGAGAGACAAATCAAAACTTCTTTTGGCCGAACTGTTTCCATGAGTAAAGGTGCTTATCTTATTATAGAACACACTGAAGCATTGCACGTTATAGACGTGAATAGCGGAAACCGTTCTAACAAAGCAACCAACCAGGAAGATACAGCCATGGAAGTGAATATGATTGCCGCAGCAGAAATCGCAAGACAACTTCGTCTTCGTGATATGGGCGGCATAATCGTAGTTGATTTTATCGATATGTCTAATCCAGAAAACAGGAAAGTTTTGTTCGACTTCTTGCGAGAAGAAATGAGCGACGATAAAGCAAAACATAAAATATTACCGCCGAGTAAATTTGGTTTGGTCCAAATTACAAGACAGCGCGTAAGACCAGAAGTTAATATTAAAACTAGAGAAGAAGATCCGAACAAAGAAAATGGCGAAATCGAAGCGCCAATTTTAATTATTGATAAGATTACTTCTGATTTAGAAAGACTTTTAAAAACCCACAATAAAGTTGTGCTTAACACACACCCGTTTGTGGCTGCATACCTCAGCAAAGGTTTTCCATCATTACGTTCAAAATGGTTTTTTGAACATAAGAAATGGGTGAAAATCATACCTCGTGACGCTTACACGTACTTAGAATATCATTTCTACGATAAAAAAGGAAATGTTATTTCAGAATAAAACAAAACCGCCTTTCGAAAGATTGGCGGTTTTTTTGTGACTTTTTTTTTAGTTTTTTACGACACGAATTCACGAATTATTTTATAATCATGACGAAAAATTAAACACTTTTATGTCCTCCTGAGCGAAGTCTAAGGATTTTCAGTTTTGGAATTTGGAATTTAAAAAATTGGAATTTTTCAATATTTATTCCCTTACAATTTCAATTTTTCTTCTAATTTCATTTCCAGAAGCATCAACGACTGTAATATAATGTGTTCCTGTTGTTGGCGTGATTGGCAACTCATGAAATGTTTTTGTTGTGGCTTTGAACACATTATCAATATACCAAAATAATTCTTTATCCCTTTCTGAATACGCAACTTTTAAAATTACCGGCTGCACATTACTGTTAAAATCCTTCGTCAAATATATTTTACTATTTGCTTTCGGATAAATAAAATCCATTGTTGTGGTTTGAGTTCCTTCACAGCCTTCTTTAAATGGAGGTAATGGCAAATATTCTATATGCTGACTTTTGTAATACCATGCCATAACTGGAGGCAGTACAAACCAGTTTTTGGTCACTATATTATCGACATTTTCGCAGCTGCTATTTACCTGAAACTGCTCTGTCCTATCTAAATGAATCGTTTTATGATACGGACAAACTTTTGTCGATTTTCCCTTTTTTGGAACCCATTGTTTGATTTTCTGACAATTATCTTTAGCTAAATAACCACTTAAACGACAAACTTCAACCTCAGCTAAATCATTATACGGAGTATCAAACCATCTTTGTCTTGGCAGTAAATTAAAGACATCGAACAAAATTGGGGCTGCACTTGTAACTCCTGTCAAAGTTGGTCTTCCCTCGCCTGTTGCGTTTCCAACCCAAATCCCAACTACATATCTTGAATTTGTTCCAATTGCCCACGCATCTCTATTTCCGAAACTGGTTCCGGTTTTCCAAGCAATTTTAAGTGAGCTATCATAAAATTTCCAAGCTTCGTCTCCTTCTGGTCTGTTGACTTCTTCCATTGCTTTGTAAGTCAGCCAAATTGATCCTGCTCCTAATATATTTTTCTGATTGGTTTCTGATCCAAAATCGGGTTTAAAATCGTTTTTATAATTAAGTTCTGTGAATTCGTTTGTTCTGTATTGTCCGTTATTTTTATTGAAATAATTAACCGTAGACGAAAGATTCGCATACGTTCTACACAAATCCCACAAATTACTTTCTGCACCTCCTAAAATCAACGAAAGACCATAATGATCTGGTGTTTTATTAATATTCTTTAATTTAAATTTCTGTAGTTCTTCGTAAAATTTGTTTACGCTAAAATCCTGAAGCATTAAAACTGCTGGAATATTTAATGAGCGCGACAATGCACGATGTGCCGGAACTGCTCCGTCGAAAGTCAGATTGAAATTCTGTGGTGTATAACCTGAAATCTGTGTTGGAACATCAGCAATTAAAGTATTTGGCAATAATTCGCCGTCATCCAGCATCGCGCCATATAATAGCGGTTTTAAAATACTTCCTGTACTTCTTGGCGCATCAATAATATCTACATCTTTTTGATGATCGGCATCGGCGGGAGAATTTCCAACATAACTCATTACGTTTCTACTCTGAACATCAATTACTAAAATTGCCAGATTGTGAACTTCATTTTGTTTGTATTGATTGTAATAATATCTCGCAATTTGATTGACTCTGTTTTGTAAAGCATAATCAATCGTGGTTTTTACTCTTGTTCCTTCTTCACTTTTAGCCACTCTTTGCAGTAAATGTGGCGCAATTTGAGGTAAATCATATGGTTTTTGTGGTAAAGGTTCTTCTATCGAAAGTTCGTAAGTCTGTTTATCGATTATGCCTTCTTGATGTAATTTTAAAAGAAGTCGGTTTCTTTTCTTTAATAGTTTTATTTGGTTTTTTCCTGGATAAATCAAACTTGGAGCATTCGGCAAAACAGCTAAAACAGCATTTTCTGCCCATGACAATTGATTGGACTGAACTCCAAAATAACGCCAAGAAGCCATTTCTAATCCCACAACGTTTCCTCCAAATGGCGCGTGTGCCGCGTACATTTCGAGGATTTCATCTTTAGAATAACCTAATTCTAATCTGGTTGCAAGAATAATTTCTATTAGTTTTTCGAAGTAAGTTCTGTTTTTTCCTTTTCGGGATAATCTTATAACTTGCTGCGTCAGCGTGCTTCCTCCTCTGACTACTTTTCCTGCTTTCTTATTTTGTTTGAAAGCATTAATCATTGCTCCAGGATTAAAACCGGGGTGTTTATAGAAATATTCGTCTTCAAAATAAACGATGCATTTCTTGAATTTATCCGGAACGCTGTCTTGTGCAGGAAAACGCCATTGTCCGTCTCTCGCAATTTTAGCGCCGAGTAATTCTCCCTCTTTACTTTCTATTACAGTCGAATAAGGTTCTTTGAATAAAGTTCGAGGTATCGAAAAATAGTAAATCAGCAAGAGCATAAATGCAATTGCTGATTTTATTTTGTTTTTTTTTATCCAGGTGATAATGCGCTGGAGGAAGGTTTTTAGTTTATTTTTCAACACTTATTTTTTTTAACCGCAAAGCACGCAAAGATTTACGCAAAGTTCACAAAGTTTTTTTGCTCGCAGATTTAGCAGATTTAATTTATCGGCTTGATCTGCAAAATCTGCGGGAACCTTTTTACAAAGTTTTTTGCCACAGATTAATGGATTAACACAGATTACAAAATCCTTTAAATCCTATAATCTGTGGCAAATCATTTTACTTCACCACCTCAACCCAGAAACCTTTTGTTCTTGCTAAGAATGTATTATCATACATCGCTTCGCATTGTAATCCTGGTAAGTAATAATTTCCTAAATACGAAGCGTTTAGCAGAATACGAAAAACTTTTGTTTCTCTCGCTTTCATTCCGAAATAGAAATTTGTTCTGTCGTCGCGGATATCAATATAATCAGCAATATTATTTACAGCATCTCCATAATCGGTGAAACGTGTATTTACAATTTCGAATCCAGAAGGCAGAATTTGCGACAATGCCACGTTTTGAACACTTTCGCCTCTTTGGTTTTTAATCGTAACCTCAGCAACAAATTCAGTTCCTTGATTGATTTTGGAAACATTAATTACGCTTCCTTTTCTATTTTTGAAAACAATAGAAGCCGTTACATCGCTTTGAACTGCATTTTCTTGTCCGATTGGCAGAATTCCAGTATTCAATATACGAACATAAACCGTATTTGCTTTATTGTTTTTCAGCGTAATGCTATTTGTTCCAGAAGCAACAGACAGACTGCGATCTGCAACCGATTTACCTGTGTTTATAGTTTCTCCTTTTCCGTTTTTACTGAATTGAATATTGATTCCTCTTGGACCATTACTCACTGCAAATTTTGACATCGCATACAAGCAGTAAGCTGTCGTCTGAGTGCTCATCCATTGATTGGCCGACATTTCTTTGGCTAATTTTGTTGCTGTTGCAAAAGCTTTTTGTTTTTGATCTAAAAGCAACATTGTTTCCAAAGCCATAGCTCTGTTTCTTTCGCTTGAACCATAATAGTAATAGCTGTAACCGTCTGAACTTCCATCTATACTTGTACGTAAGAATAAACTTTGTCCTGCTGCTTTTTGGCCGGCTAAAACATAAGCTGCAGCTAATCGGAGCATACTTTCATTAGAAATTCCTTTTGTTTCTCTCAATCTATTCATTGCAGATAAATCGGCATTTCCTGCTAAAGCTAAAGTGTATAAACGATAGGCCTGCGCTAAATCATTTCCGTATTTCGGTTCAAAACGCCATTGTTTCGCCTCTTTCTGCTGATAACCCAACCATTTTGATTTAAAGTTAATTGGCAATACATATCCCTTTTTCTCTGCTTCAATTAAGAAATGTCCCGCATAAGAAGTTCCCCAATCATCTGCAATTGCATTTCCTTGCCAGTACGGCAGACCGCCATTTGATAATTGGAAATTACCCAATCTAGCGATTCCGGCCGCAATATTTTTCTGAATCAAATCTTTACGTTTCGCATCAATATCTGCTACATCGCCCAAATACAATTGAGGGAAAACAGATGACGTTGTCTGCTCTACACATCCATGTGGATATTGAATCAAAAATTGTAATCTTCCATTCAAATTCATCGATGGCATTGACGAAACTTCCAATCTTGCTTTGTTACTTCCAGCAATTCCAAATGTTTTCCATGAAATTGTTTTTGAGCTGTTTGGCGTTAAAACAACATCAGTAAAAGTACTTGTAACTGGATTCGGATTCGTCATGTCGATTTCAACATCATAAACTGATTTCTCACTTCCAGATGTTGCAATTACCTGAACTTTTGCAATTCCGGTTGCAGATCCTACAACCAAATTAAAATAAGCCATTTTTTCATCTGGCTGTGCAAAATTCAATCTTTGAACCGCGCTTCCCATTACTTTTAATCCGTTGCTGGTTTTGATCTGAATCGAAACATTTTTGATTTTATTTTCAGTTGCAAAAACCGTAACTGGCAATGTCACTTTTTCTGATGGTGAAATTTTTCTCGGAAGAGAAGCCAAAACCATCAACGGACTCTTAACCTGAGTTGCTTTTTCAACGCTTCCGTAAGCACTTGTATTCGCATCTCCAGCAACAACCATAGTTCTAACCGATCCAATATATTTTGGAAGTTTTAACTCATGTGATTTCGTTTCTCCTTTTCCTAATTTAAATGGACCATAATACAACACAACAGGTTTAAATCGATTGGCTTTCTTCGCTTTTCCACCGCCTAAATCCTGATCACCTCCAATACTAAAAATCTGGTTTATTTTTCCGCCATAAGCACCAATTACATCGTCGTAAATATCCCAAGTTTTTACACCTAAAGCTTCGCGAACATAGAAACTGTCCCATGCATTTGGAGTTTTAAAACGGGTTAAATCCAGCAAACCTTCATCAACAACTGCGATTGTATACGTCATTTCTTTTCCTGATTTCTCACCCACTTTTACTGTAAAAGCTTGTTCTGGTTTTAAAACATCAGGCATCGAAAGCGTTGGTGCCAAAATCGTATTTTTATCTACCACTTCAATCGGAACAATTCCATACATACGAATTGGCGAATCGTTTTTAGTTGAAGCATGAGGCTGTAGTAATGTAATATTGAAATATACATTTGGTGCCATGGCGCCCGTAATTGGGATCTCAACTTTTGTTTCTCCTTTTTTGGTTTCAGCCCAAATAGTCTGCACGACTCTTGATCCGTTTTCTACAGAAATTAAAGCTCTTCCGCCTTCACTTGATGGGAAAGAAATCTGTGCTTTTTCTCCAACTGCATAGTTTTTCTTATCGGTTGAAAAAACCAACATATTTGCTGTCGAAGCATCTCTGTTTCTCGTTTTTCCAGACCAAATTGGCCAGTCGATATTTACGGTTAATGAACTTGCGTGTCCGCTCTCAGCATCTTGAACACGAATTAAATAACGTCCCCATTCTTCATCAGATAATGCAAACTGAAAACTTCCTTTTCCGCTTGAATCTGTATTAATTAAAAGCGTTTTATAAGATGTAGTTGAATTTGATGAGTTATAATTTGATAAATTATCGCTTGACGAATCCCACCACCATCTCCAATCTACTTTGTAAATTCGCACTTCAAGATTTCGAACCGATTTTGGTCTTCCATTTTCATCAACTGTAACTACTTCAAAACGATTATTTGCTCTCGTTTCAAGCATGTTGTACTTGTTTAGCTCTGGTGTTTTCACTCCAACATATGTTTTGTACGGAGAATAGATTGTTGACATAACATCTGTGCTAAAATCTCCTCCTTCTTCATATACTTTTGTGATGAAAGATGCGCGTAACATTCCCGGCGCCTGACCTTGTAATCTTGGCTGAATATTTACAGAAGCTTTTCCGCTTTCGTTTAATTTTCCTGAGAATACATTGATTTCTTCTGTACTGAATTGACGTGCTAAATCATCAAAAGTGTATTTTTCATAACCTTTAAAAGTTGTAGTTTGCTGAGAAAATTTAGCCTGCATTTCTACATTCAAATTCTTAGCAATTGCACCATGAAGCCATGTTACTTCCAGATTATCTGTATTTGGATAAGATGCCGAAAGTGTTTTTCTACTAAAGGTATTTTTAATTTTTAAACGGTTCGGTTTGATCGTTTCAATCTTAATACTCTTATAGAATTTTGCACCACCAACGCTTACCATTGCTTCCCAGTTTCCTGTTGGCGCATCTTGGTTTGTTGGTACTATAAAAGCATAATGATTTAGTTCATTCGTTTTTTGAACGGTTTGATAAACTGTTTTCCCGTTCGGATCGTTTAATCTGAATTTTATTGGATGTGATTTCGGTAATTTATTCGCAGCATCATTCAAAATAAAAGACAAATACAAATTATCTCCCGGACGCCAAACGCCTCTTTCTCCGTAAATAAATCCTTTTAGACCTTTTTGTAAAGTCTCTCCAGCAACATCAAAATTACTTACAGACAACGAAAGTCCGTCATCTAACTTCACGTAAGTCGATTGATCGCCTAATGTTACAATGGCAAAATAGGCAAATTTGTCCAATTGAAAAGATGCGATTCCTTCACTACTTGTCGCTTCTGTCGCAATTTTTTGCTGTTGGAAATTATACAAATCCACTCTTGCATTCGAAACTGGTTCTGTCGTAACGATATTATTTACGGCAAACAAATACGATTTATTTTCACCTCTTTTAGCAATAACTCCCAAATCTGATGCAAGAATATTAGTGGCAATTCTGGCATTGTAGTAGTAAGAACCTGTACAAGGATCTTGACTTTCTCTCCATTCGTAATCGTCATAATAATAGTAATCATCATAAGAGTTACCGCTATAGTTAACGTCGTCTTCATCAACTTCTTCTTCTTCAGCTTCATCTTCGCTATTGTCCGATGTTTCGCATTTATAAAGCGAATATTTCTTTTTATAAACAAATTCAACTCTGTAAATTGCTCCTGGTTCTGGCTTGATAATTTTAGATAAATCTAAAGCATACGTATTCCATTTGGTGAGATTTACAAGAGTGCTTTCCCTTAAATTTAAAGTCGTTTTTGCAATTGGCTGTGCGACTTTCTTAAGATTTTGCCCGCCGTTCAATTCATTATATTGAAGGAATTGGAGAATATTATTCTTGTAAATCTTATACACTTTTACATCAACAGCGCTCAAGTTTACAGCTTCAAAATTCAATTTCAAATTATTTGAACTTGGCAGAATGGTTCCGTTTTTAACAAACCGAATATTTGGTTTTATCTGGTCAAAAGAGATTTTTTCTGTGTACTTACTTTCTAGCTTTTTACCATATTGGCTTTCAATCCCTTCAAAAACTTCAAGCAATAATTCGCCTGTGACAACTTGTTCCGGTTGTTCATCCGGCACATATTCTACAGCATCTTCTACAACTGCAGCGGCTGAATCAACTGCTACTGCGGCCGAATCGACTACAACAGCTGCAGAATCAACTGCTACTGCAACTGGCTCTTCTACAGCAACTGCTACCGGTTCTTCTTTTTTAGGTGCATTCTGATTTGTAAAATATACTTTAAGTAAATTTCCTTGAGTCGAAAACTTAAGATTATTGGTGTTTTGAATCGAAACTAATCCTGCAAAATCCTGTCCTTTTTCTAGAGGCTCAGAGAAATTAATTAAAACCTGCTGATTATTTCCATCAGGAACTTCAACTTTTATAACTTTAAATTCGTTGATGCTTGTAATTGGGAAATCGATTTGTCCTTTTTGGTCAATATCAAAATCATTTCCGTCATAGATAATTTCTAAATTTGAAGCTTCTGACTGACGTTGAATGCTGTCTATTATAAAATGAAATTCTTTTCCTAAAGCTGGGTTTTTATCAAACTTAATTTTAAGATCATTCCCATTATGTTTGGCTTTAACCAACTTAATTGCTGTTTCCAAATCAATATTATCTGCCGTTTTTAGAGTGCAGTTTAAGTATTGATATTCTTTACTATACGACTGAATGTCGCCTGTATTTATGGTAAAATCCTGTCTAACCGTTTTAACCGTAAAATTGAATTTTGAAAGTGCCGCCTCTTTCTCTTTCGGAATTGCAGTCAGTTTATCTAAGTTCAAAGTGACTTGATATTCTGTTCCTGCTTTTAGTTTTTTCTCTGGAATGAAAGCTAACGTGTTTGTTGAAAGTGCTATGACTTTTCCGTTAACACTTGGTGAGATATCAAACAAATCATCGTCTAATTCCTGATTGGGTTTCCACTCGTTTTTATCAAAAGCCAAAACCACACGAATATCTGAATCCGAAGAAACGATGCCGCCTGTAAAACTGGTTATGTAATCTTTAAATAACGAGAAATCGGAGTTGAAATCTGCTGCTGATTTACGCCCGCAGGATTGAAAAATAAAAAACACAAAAAATACGAGAAACAGTCCTTTTACCTTCACTTTTATCTAGAGTTTATTGGTTAACAAATTTGAGTTTAATTGATGTTAATAACAACAAAATACAAATTAAATTATGATAAAAGTATAATATTTTTTAAATTATTTAAGAAGAAAATTCTTTAGCAATAATTATTTAACTTTTGTTGAAGTTTTATCAGTATTTTCAAAACTCAGATCCTAATTTTGATAACACTTTATCCATTTCAAGAAAGTGTTGTTCTGTATTTGACGAATAATGCATTTGATTATCGTTTATAATAATAATTACATCGTCTGATTTATTTCCATAGAATTTTATTCCATCAGCCCATTGCTTGAAAGAAACTCCTTTATTTGAAAAATTCTGAGTAATTAAATCTAATTCATGTGGCTCGATTTCATAAAATGTATCACAAGTATAATCTAACGCAAAACCAGCTTGTAAATACGCCATTGCAGCAAAAAAATCTGTTAGCGTTTCTGTTTCCAGATTCCAATCTCTTTCGTCATAACTCATATAAACAGGCGGATTGGATTTTGACAAATCATCTTTATGAATTCCCCAAACACAAGACCTTTGATTTTCTGAATAAAATATCAAATAATCATCGTGTTTATAATACTGAAAACGTTCTGGAACGATCAATAAATCCTGCGTATGATTTAAGTTTTGAATTTTACCCAATTCAGCGTAATAATTTACAAACACTTCTGGAAGTTGTCCGAAAATATCTTTTACAACCTGAATCTCATTGTTTGTAAAACCATTGGATTCATTAATATGGAATAGCTTTTTTATTGTACAGAAATCTGTCATAGTATTTTAAGTAAATTACTTCCGTCTTTCCAGAAAAAAACGTTTCATTAAATCGGCAGCTTCATTTGCCATAACACCAGAAACGACAGTAGTTTTAGGATGCAGTTTTGTTCCCATATTCAGGAAGCCGCGTTGTTCATCGCGTGCACCAAAAACTACTTTTGAAATCTGACTCCAATACAAAGCTCCTGCACACATTTGGCAAGGTTCGAGCGTTACATAAAGCGTACAATCTTTTAAATATTTTCCGCCAAGAAAATTAGCTGCTGCGGTTATTGACTGCATTTCGGCATGAGCCGTAACATCGTTTAGCAATTCCGTCAGGTTATGACTTCTTGCAATAACTTTATCAGCTACAACTACAATTGCTCCAACAGGAATTTCGCCTTTTAAGTAGGCCTCTTCTGCTTCCTGCAAAGCTTTCTTCATAAAATATTCGTCGGTGAAAGGATTTTCCATAAATGCAAAAGTAAAACTTTACTCATTATTTTTGTTACATTTAAATTTTGAAATTTGAATATGATAATAAAACATCAAATAACTACTAATATAAATTGCAAGTCGTTTTTAACGGCGATGTATATAGTTATTACTATAGTTTTATTCAGTTGTCAAAACAAAGAAGATAAACTGCAGAAAGTTAAAAAAAATGAAGTTTCCATAGATACTTTAACAGCAAAAACAGATGTTTTAGATACAACTTCAATTATCAAAAAAAAGCCAAATCAATCACCATCAGATTTGTCAAAAGCGAAGCAGACTGAATTAAAACAAACAACACCAATATCATATAAAGAAGTTGATAAAAATAAATCTTCAAAATCTGAGAAAGAAAAAAAAGACGATGCTCCGTTAGCTGTAAAAGCTCCTTTGAATTCTAACGCAGAATTTCCGGGAGGCATCGATCAATTTCATACTTTCTTCCTGAAGGAATACAAAAAGCCGGAAGGTATAAATTATTGGAAGCTTAATTTTACCCTTGCATTTGCTGTAGAAAAAAACGGAAGCGTTTCATTTCTTGAATGTTCTCCCGCGGTCGAAGAACCCTTAGAAAAAGAAATCATTCGGATCTTAAGTCTATGTCCAAAATGGCTGCCTGGCGAATCGAATGGTAAAAAAATCAGGATGCAATATTCTGTTCCTATTTTTTTGAAATAAGTCTCTTCTCTATATATATCTAAAATTAACACTTTAAAAAGAAAGAATAATCTTATGTTTATTAATTTGCGTTTTTAATTAAACTCAGAAATATGAAGTCAGATTATAAAGTGAGAATTCCCAATCCGTGCAATGAAGACTGGAACAAAATGACTCCTAATGAAAAAGGAAAATTTTGCACAGTATGCAACACAACTGTAATAGATTTCACAGAAAAATTACCATCTGATATTCAAGATTTTTTTATTCAAAATGAAAATGAGAAAATTTGCGGCAGATTTTTAAAATCGCAAACTGAATTAGTGGATCTTAGAATTCCGAGCAGTATTTTATTTTCTCAAAAACAATATCATAAAATCTTTTTACTCGCTTTATTTATAGCTATGGGAACTACTTTATTTAGCTGTTCTGATAGCAAAGGAAACAAACATAAAATTGATTCTATTACAATCGAAAAAGAAGAAAGGGAGAGAAAAGACAGGGAACTCAATCAACTAATAAGACAATTACGCAATAATAATGGAAGAGGGGTTGGACAAATCATGGGACCGCCACCTCGTGTAGATCATGAAAGTAAAAAAAGTTCTAAAAAGAAAATAAAAAATGAATCTATCACAATTAGTAGCGATAGTACTCAAACAGATTGTAAAATAGTAGAAGTAAATCCAATAAATTCAAATATTGAAAATATACCTGAGAGTAATTGATTCAACCAAACAGAAAACAAATTAAATTTAAAACCGTAAATTTGCTTTTTACCATACAATGAAAAGCGATTTACTCTCAAGCATATACAATCCAGCCGATTTACGTCTTTTAAAAGAAGAACAGCTTACTCAAGTTGCACAAGAATTACGTCAGTTTATTATTGATGTGGTTTCGGTAAAAGAAGGTCATTTGGGCGCCAGTTTAGGCGTTGTAGAATTGACGATTGCACTTCATTATGTTTTTAATACTCCTGAAGATTTATTAGTTTGGGATGTTGGACATCAGGCGTACGGACATAAAATCCTGACCGAAAGAAGAGAAATTTTTCATACCAATAGACAAATAGACGGCATTTCTGGCTTTCCTAAAAGAAGCGAAAGCATTTACGACACTTTTGGCGTTGGACATTCTTCTACTTCTATTTCTGCAGCACTCGGAATGGCTATTGCTTCTAAATTAAAAGGCGATTTTGATAAAGAGCACATTGCAGTTATTGGCGATGCGTCAATCGCCAGCGGAATGGCTTTTGAAGGTTTAAACCACGCCGGAGTTACGTATGCGAATATTTTAGTTATTCTGAATGACAATGCTATCGGAATTGATCCGAGTGTTGGTGCTTTAAAAAAGTATCTTACATCGGTTAAAAATGGAAAAAATCCGAGGCAGAATAATATGATTAAATCTTTGAATTTTGATTATTCTGGTCCAATTGACGGTCATGACCTTCCGAAATTAATTAAAGAATTAAATCGTTTAAAAAAGATAAAAGGTCCAAAATTCCTTCATATAGTTACTACAAAAGGAAAAGGTTTACAGCAGGCAGAAGAAAATCAGGTGAAATATCATGCGCCTGGAAAATTTGATGCCTTAACGGGTGATATTATTTTAAAATCTGAAGAAAATCTACCTCCTAAATATCAAGATGTTTTTGGCTTAACGATTTTAGATTTAGCCCGAAAAAACGAAAAAATAATCGGAATCACCCCCGCAATGCCTTCTGGAAGTTCCTTAAAATTTATGATGGACGAATTGCCAGAACGCGCTTTTGATGTGGGAATTGCCGAACAGCATGCCGTAACTCTTGCCGCCGGAATGGCGACTCAGGGAATGATGGTGTATTGCAATATTTATTCTACATTTCTGCAACGCGCTTACGATCAAGTTATTCATGATGTAGCTTTGCAGAATTTACCCGTTATATTTTGTTTGGACAGAGCAGGTTTAGTAGGAGAAGACGGCGCTACCCATCACGGTGTTTTTGATATTGCCTATCTGCGTTCTATTCCGAACATGATTATTTATGCACCGCTTAACGAAATCGAACTTCAAAATATTTTGTACACAGCACAATTAGGCCTACCACATCCGATTGCGATTCGATATCCTAGAGGACGCGGCGTGCTGCGGAATTGGGAAGTAGAAAATTTCGGACATTACGAAAAAATTAAAATTGGAGAGGCAAAATGTTTAAAAGATGGTACGGAAATTGCTGTTTTGTCGGCCGGAACAATTGGAAATAATGTTATAGAAGCTTTGAAAGAATCAACAAATTCTAAAAACATTGCTCATTATAATTTTAGTTTCATTAAACCATTAGACATCAATACCTTAAATACCATATTTTCAACTTTCAAAAACATAATTACAATCGAAGACGGAGTTAAAAATGGTGGGTTTGGAAGTGCTGTTTTAGAATTCGCAGCATCAAATAATTTCAAAAATAATATTGAAATTTTGGGTGTTCCAGATGAGTTTATAGAGCACGGAACCGTGGCTCAGCTACAACAATTATGCAGTATTGACGTTAAAAGTTTAGTGAATCTTTTTTCTAACGGTTCAAAATAAGTATTTTGCGACACCAAAAACAATTACCACATGAAATTATTACGTTCAACCCTTTTACTTTTTTTATTGTTAAGTGCCTCGACAATGTTCGGCCAAATTATACAAACCACTTTAAGTCCAAATCAAGCGCCTAAACCGCCCTCAAACTGGGCACAAAAGAATCAGTTGGGCTTTGACATTTCTGAAATTGCTTTTGTCAATTGGAGTGCCGGGGGAACAAGTTCTATTTCTGGTTTGTTTAAAGGGGAATTTGGAAGAACTTACACCAAAAAAAATCATAAATGGGTAAACGAACTTATCGTAAAATATGGTTTAAATAAACAGGACGGAACCGAATTAAGAAAAACAGATGACGCCCTTCAGTTTAACTCGACTTACGGGTTTAGAAAAGATACCGCTTCAAACTGGTATTATTCTTCAAAATTAAACTTCAATACACAGTTTACAAACGGTTACAATTATCCAAATAGAGACGTCGCAATCTCTAAACCTTTTGCACCAGCGTATATCTTTCTGGGAGCTGGAGCTGAGAATGCAAACAAGCAAAAAAATAGAGTTTTTTACTTCTCTCCTATTACATTAAAAACAACTTTGGTATTAGATCAATATCTTGCCAATCAAGGATCTTTCGGGGTTAAGAAAGCGGTCTACGCAACAGATCCGCTTGATCCTACACAACAAATACTTATTGAAGAAGGTCAGAAGGTAAAAGCCGAATTTGGT
>NZ_CAMLIX010000131.1 GCF_946479975.1 uncultured Flavobacterium sp. | reverse complement strand
CAAAAAGTTGGAAGAGCGGTTTCGACCGATTTGATTACTTGGAAAAAAGAAAATTTATACGGACTTCCTTTTCAAAGTGAAGCGCCTCATTATGAAGGAAAAAACAACAATCCCAGAGAATGGATTAGTTTTCGTGATCCGTTCAAATACCAATATAAAAATGAAGATTATCTTCTAATTTGTGCTAGAAGTGCTTCTGGACCAACCTATAGAAGAGGCTGTATTGGTGTTGCAAAAAGAGAAAAAGACGGTTATGTATTGCAAAAACCACTACATATTCCGTATGTGTATGATGATGTAGAGTGTCCGTGTGTTTTTGAAATTAAGGGAACGCATTACCTTTTAGGATCTATTAGAGAAGATATTAAAGTCCGCTATTGGTCTGCAGATGAGTTTAGAGGCGAATATTCGGCTTTTCATAATAATGTGCTTTTGCCACAAGGAAATTATGCGGCGAGAGTCGTAAAAGACGGAAAACACTTTCTGGTTTATAACTTTTATTTCGCAGACGGAAACGTAAATACACACCGCGTTATTCCGCCTCCAAAGGAATTGGAAATCGATAAAAGCGGGCGACTTCTTTTAAAAAGTTATTATTACTGGGAAAAGCTGTATCAAAAAACGATTCTTCAAAAAGACCTGCCTCTTCCCTTGCCTATTCTAGGAAATCCAACAGCAGAATTTGTTTTAGAAAATGAAAACAAATGGCGATTTGGATGCAGAAGCGGTTATGAAATTTACGGTTTTGAGAAACCTTCCAATGATTTTGTCTGGGAAGGAACTCTTTCTGTTGAAGGAATGGGAAAAACTGGTTTCGTTATCGAATGTGATAAAGAAGGAACTGGATATTATATTTCGATCGATTTTATGAATGGTTTTGTGCAGTTTAGAGCTTGGGGATTTAATGAAAAAGATGTCAAGAATAATTTTATTTTCGAAAACATTCAGACCAATCAGTTTGAAATCAGCGAGGATAAACAGATTTCATTTAAGATTATTCGTTACGGAAATTACTATGAACTTTCGATCAACAATATCGTAAAACTAACTTTATTGGATTTTAAATACAGCCAGGGAAAAGTTGGAATTTATGTCTGCTCTGCCGTAATTTCTATTAGTGATTCACAAATTCATTTAATTCCGGAACCGGAAAATGAATATGCGGCTTCGGATCCTGAAAAATATAATATCGAATACAATAGGTTGATGCAGATTGACTCTAAAACAAATCCGAACTAATTTAAAAATTGATTTTATGAAGATGCAACTAAAGAAAATTTCGCTGCTGTTAGTGTTTTTTCTGGCTTTTAGTTTAGCTCAGGCACAGCAAAAAAATGATAGTGAGAAATGCCGTTATACCAAAACGAATTCTGGTTACCTGATGGTTCTTCGCGAAGGCGATAATGTTTTAGAATTAATTGAAAAATTAGCCAAAGAGGAAAAAATTCCGTCGGCAAACTTTACTGGAATTGGTTTTGCACAAGATGCTACTTTTGGCTTTTACGATTTTGGTGAAAAGAAATTTCATCCAAAAACGTTCAATAAAGTCGAAATGGGAAGCCTTACGGGTTCTATCGCGTGGAGTGGCGACAAGCCATCGATACACATGCACGGCATAGCAACCGACGATAAGTTTAATGCTTACGGCGGTCATATTCTAGGATTGAAAGTAGGAACAGGTTCTATGGAAATTTATATTACGGTAAATTCTGAAAAATTAGAAAGAAAAATAGAACAGCCTTTGAACGCAAATGTTTTACAATTGCCTTGCTTGAAATAGATTTTAATTAGAATTAAACTTTTAAAATTTTTTAACACATAGAAACATAGTTTTAGCGTGTGTCTAAAGGCGTTTCACTTGCATTAATGCACTTAGCTGTACCTCTAAATTATAGAAATTGAACTTTGTCAAAATTCAAAACTTTGGCAAAGTTTACCTCATAGCTTTTTTTATTTTGAATGATAAAACTTATATTGGCATTTCAAACTGATACTTTAATAAAATGCCACAAAGTCCTTCGCCTGAAGAGGTAAAGAAAATTTTTGAATCGTATTTTAATGCGGATATGAAAATCTGGAAAGGATTCTCAGAAAAAATTACAGTCCGAGAATTCGAAAAATCAGAAATCATAAAAGATTATAATGGAGTCGAAAGATATCTGAATATTGTAATCAAAGGATCGGCGGGATTATTTGTCTGGGATGGCAAACGCGATATTTGCATTAATCTGCTTTACGAAAAAAGTTTTATCAGCGATTATATGTCTTTTTTAAATCAGCAGGCATCGGTTATTAAAACTGAAGCCTTAGAAGAAAGTATTTTATGGTCTATTTCTTATTCTGATTTAAATGAATTGTACCAAAGATCTGAAACTGGCTTACGAATTGGAAAAGCGATCTCAGAAATGCTTTACATCAAAAAACAGCAGGAGCAAATAAATCTATTAACGCTTTCGGCTCAAGAAAGATATGTAAAACTAATTGAATCAAGACCTGAGATTTTTCTGCGGACACCTTTAAAAATCATCGCTTCTTACCTCGGTTTAACTGCAGAAAGTTTGAGCCGTATTCGAAAAAGAGTTACAGAAAAATAATTTCTTACCTAAAGTCAATTTTATTTTCATTTTCACTCGCTAAGTTTGCTTCACTTAAACAAACCAATATAACCGATGAAAAACAAAATCAACTTTGGAGCAATTATAGTGTATTATGTAATTGCAGTGATTTGCAGATATGCCGCTATTAAAACTAATTTATTAGCTGGAATAGAAAATCAATATTTAGTAATTCTGCTTCACGGAGTTGGTCCTGCTTTGGGAGCTTTAATTGCAATCAAAACATTTTCGCTGCATAATCCAATGTCTTTAAAAGGAATTTATAAAAATGCGATAATTCCTTTCGCTGTTTATTGGTTGCTTCCTGCGGTTTTAATTGCGGGCGTTTATTACTTTACAATGGGCAAATTTCCAATATTGCTAATGTTTACTGTTCTAGTTTACGGACTTTTAGAAGAAATTGGCTGGCGTGGATTTCTACAAGAACAGTTAAAATCGCTTCCTAAATTTACTTCGATATTAATTATTGCAATACTTTGGTTTGCATGGCATTTAAACTTCGAAATAACTTCTAGTAATCTACTTTTCTTTGCAATTATCTTTTTTGGTACATGGGGAATCGGGAAAGTATATGCTTCTACAGGTTCTTTGCTGGCGGCAGCGGGAGTTCACTCTTTAAATAATTTCTTTCGCAATGGTCTTCACACTACAGAACTTACTTTAGTCCTAATTTTACTGGTAATATGGATTGGTTTTATTGTTATTTACAACAGAAAATATAAAACTGTAGCACATCCAGCTTAAGGGCTAAGTTTTTTTTAAACACATAGAAACATAGTTTTGGATTACGCAGAAAGGTGTTTCACTAACATCAATTCACATAGCTGTTTAGAGGTAAACTTTGACAAAGTTAGCTTAACACAAAGCTATGTGTTAGAAACTAGTTTCTTTTCATATTCTTTTAAAAAGGAAAAAATCTATGTTTCTATGTGTTTAAATTAAATGGTTAGTCTAATTTAATCGCTCTGTAGTTTCCATTCTTAAACAATATTCGCTTCCCAAATACAAAGGATTTCCATGTTTTTCAGACCAAAATCCATCCAAGACATCTTCGTAATGCATTTGTAAACAGCCACGCCTTTATAGGTTTTATGGTCTTCGCCTTTGTAACTAAAATTAATGACTAAAATATTGTCTTTAAAAAATCCGTTACCTTTTTGTTTGGAATCGTTGATGTTCCAATCTGCTTTTATTCTATTGTTTTTATCTAAAGTCAGAGTCAAAGTTCCTTTGTATGTGATCTCGTTACTTTCGTCCTGATTACTTCCTGAAATGGAGTAAGTACCAGCTAAATCTTGTATTGTCATTTATTATACTGCGGTATTTTATTTGAAAGTGCAAAAGTAAAAATTATCTTTTGAATAAAATTCATTCCGTTTTCGCTAACTGAGACTCATTTTGCTTTTTAAGATAAAGATTGAAATTTTATTACTTTATTATAAAATTTAATAAAGCACATTTAAGATTTTATAGTAAATTGCTTGTATGATAACAAATCCCGATGTACTTATTATTGGAGGAGGCTTGGCTGGTCTGGCGAGCGCTCTACACCTATCCAAAAAGGGATTGAAGGTAATTCTTATCGAAAAAAACACCTATCCAAAACATAAAGTCTGCGGAGAATATATCTCAAATGAAATCCTTCCTTATTTACTTTGGCTGGATATCGATGTTTCTAAACTCAAACCAACAAGTATTTCAAATTTTGAATTCACAGCGCAAAATGGAAAAACGGCGAAAACTAAACTTCCGTTAGGCGGTTTCGGAATCAGCCGTTATGAACTGGATCATTTATTGTTTGAAAAAGCAGTTGAAAATGGCTGCAGCATTGTAACAGATACCGTTACCAATATTTCTTTTGAAAACAACATTTTTAACGTAACTACTACTGAGGAAATGCTCTCTGCAAAAATAGTTTTGGGCGCTTACGGCAAAAGATCAAATGTAGATCAGGTTTTGTCAAGAGATTTTATTTCTAAAAAATCTCCGTGGCTCGCTGTAAAAAGTCATTATTCGGGAAATTTTGACAAAAGTCTTGTGGCTCTGTACAATTTTCAAGGCGGTTACTGTGGTGTTTCAAAAGTAGAAAATGATGTTATAAATATCTGCTATTTAGCCGATTTTGAAACGTTCAAAAAATATAAAAATATCGAAGAATATCAAAAAGCAGTGCTTTATAAAAATAAAAAACTAAAAGCCATTTTTGAAAACAGCACTTCCCTATTTGAAAAACCTTTAACTATCAGCCAGATTTCTTTCGATAAAAAAGAACCTGTAGAAAATCATATTTTAATGATTGGCGATACTGCTGGATTAATTCACCCAATGTGCGGCAACGGAATGGCAATGGCGATTCACAGTGCTAAAATTGCATCAGAATTGGTTTTGGATTTTTATTATGGAAAGATCGAATCAAGAATTGAATTCGAAAAAAAATACAGCAAAGAATGGAAAAAGCATTTTGGAAAAAGATTATTCTTCGGAAGATTATTATCCAAGGCGCTGACGCATAAAAATTTGACTCATATCATGACGACTGTTGCGGCATCAGTTCCTGCCTTATTATCATTTATTATAAAACAAACGCATGGCCGACCAATAACAATTGAATAAATGAGCGTAAACACTAAATATAGAACAGAAGAAATAGAAATAATGGATGATTTTTCGCTTCAAAGCGAAGAATTAATCGGCGCGCTGGATCAGATTGCGTCTATTAATCAATTACTTGGAGGAAATAAACTGACGCTTCACGGCATTAAAGAACTTTTAAAAAAGGCTGATACTTCTAAAATTATTACGATTACAGATATTGGCTGCGGCAATGGTGATATGCTGAGAATGCTTGCCAAATATGGCAAAAAAAACAATCTTCAATTTAAATTAATTGGGATTGATGCCAATGCTTTTACGATTAATTATGCCGAAAAATTATCAAAAGATTATCCGAATATAGAATATCTCTGTATGGATATTTTTAGCGAAGATTTTAGTCGGCTACAATATGATATTGTTTTGTGTACGCTTACGCTGCATCACTTTACAACCGATCAAATTGCTTCAATAATGGCGGTTTTAAACCAAAATTCATCAATTGGAATTGTAGTAAACGATCTGCACCGAAGCAAAATTGCTTACCGATTATTTGAAGTGATCGGCGTTGTTTTTAATCTCAATAAAATGTCACGCAGCGATGGTTTGATTTCTATTTTAAAGGGATTCAAAAAAAACGAACTGGAGCATTTCTCTAAAAAATTAAATCTAAAAAACTATTCCATAAACTGGAAATGGGCTTTTCGCTACCAGTGGATAATTACTAAAATATGAGTGTAAAAATCGTCACAGCTGTTAAACAGTTACCGCAATATTCCAGAACGACAGAAGAAATACTTCCGCTGCTCGATGCATGGCTTGAAGGTCAGGAAGACCGTTTTATTAGAAAAGTAAAAAAGATTTTTGAAGGCGCTTCTGTAGATAAACGGTATTCGATTATGGAACCTTCGGAAGTTTTTACCGCTACTTCATTCGAAGAAAAAAATGATATTTACAGCAGAGAAATGATTGTTCTCGGGCATCAAGTTCTAGAAAAAGCACTCGAAAAAACAGGCTGGGATCCGCAGAGTCTGGATTATATTATCACGGTAAGCTGCACGGGAATTATGATTCCTTCGCTTGACGCTTATTTGATTAATAAAATGAAATTAAGACAAGATATTGTTCGCCTGCCCGTGACTGAAATGGGTTGTGCTGCTGGAATATCTGGAATTATTTATGCGAAGAATTTTCTAAAATCAAATCCAGGAAAACGTGCTGCCGTAATAGCAGTAGAATCGCCAACAGCCACTTTTCAGCTTGATGATTTTTCGATGCCTAATATTGTCAGCGCTGCGATTTTTGGCGATGGCGCCGCTTGTTGTTTATTGTCATCTAAAGAAGAAGATGCCGGCCCTGAAATTCTAGACGAACAAATGTATCATTTTTATGATGCCGAACATATGATGGGTTTTAAACTCACAAACGGAGGTTTGCAGATGGTTTTGGATATTGAAGTTCCAGATACAATTGCTTTTCATTTTGGAGATATTATTCATCCGTTTTTAAAACAAAATAATCTAGATATTAAAGATATTGATCACATGATTTTTCATCCTGGAGGAAAAAAAATCGTAACAACAGTAGAATCTCTTTTCGCAGGATTGAATAAAAATATCGACGACACTAAAGAAATCTTGAAACAATATGGCAATATGTCGAGTGCGACGGTTTTGTATGTTTTAGAAAATATAATGAACCGAAATCCCAAAAAAGGAGAAAAAGGTTTAATGCTGAGTTTTGGTCCGGGATTTTCGGCACAGAGAGTTTTATTACAATGGTAATTTAAAAGTTTATGAAATTAACTGATATTATTGCACAGCTACCCTACAGCGAACCTTTTTTGTTTGTTGATGAATTGCTTCATGCAGACGAAAACGGTGTAACAGGAACCTACACTTTTAATGAAAATCTTGATTTTTACAAAGGTCATTTCAAGGACAATCCCGTTACGCCAGGCGTTATTTTAACCGAGACAATGGCTCAGATCGGAATGGTTTGTCTGGGCATATTTTTATTAGGAAATGAACTCGGAGCAAATACTGTAATTGCTTTTACTTCTGCAGATATGCAGTTTTTAAAACCCGTTTATCCAAATGAAAAAGTAACCGTAACATCTGAAAAACTATTCTTTCGTTTTGGAAAACTAAAATGCAATGCCGTAATGACAAATGAAGCAGGACAAGAAGTTTGCAGAGGTATTTTATCTGGAATGATAACGAAGAAATTATGAAAAAACGAGTCGTAATAACGGGGCTTGGAGTTACGGCGCCAAATGGTGTCGGCATTCCTGCGTTTACTCATGCGCTGCAAAATGGCATTTCGGGTATTCGTCATGATACGCAGCTGCAAGAATTGCAGTTTTCGTGTCAGATTGCGGGGAAACCTCAAATATCTGAGGAACAAAAAGCGCATTATTTTACAGAACTCGAACTTCGTGGTTTTAACAGTAGCGGAATTTTGTACGGGGTTATGGCCGGCATGGAAGCTTGGAAAAACGCAGGATTACCATTAAATGAAAATCCAGATTGGGACAGCGGCGCAATCTTTGGCTCTGGAACTTCTGGAATAGATAAATTTCGCGAAAGCATTTATAAAATTGATGAATTGCAAACCCGAAGATTAGGTAGTACTGTTGTTGCTCAAACCATGAACAGTGGTATAAGTGCGTATCTCGGCGGTAAAATCGGGTTAGGAAATCAGGTTACGACCAATTCATCTGCTTGTACAACGGGTGCAGAGGCAATTTTAATGGCCTTTGACCGAATTCAGTCTGGACAAGCAAAACGAATTTTGGCAGGAAGCACCTCTGACAGCGGTCCGTATATTTGGGCAGGATTTGATGCGCTTCGTGTTTGTTCTTCTAAATTTAATGATAAACCCGAAGAAGGTTCAAGACCTATGAGCGCATCTGCAGCCGGATTTGTTCCTGGTAGCGGTGCCGGCGCATTTGTGATCGAAGAACTCGAAACTGCTTTAGAAAGGGGTGCCACTATTTATGCCGAAATTTTAGGAGGCAATGTCAATTCAGGCGGACAACGCGACGGCGGCACTATGACAGCTCCGAATAGTACAGCGGTTCAAAGGTGTATTACAACTGCTGTAGAAAATGCTGGAATTCATCCTAATGAAATTGATGCCGTAAACGGACATTTAACAGCCACAACAAAAGACAGTTTGGAAATCGAAAATTGGACAAAAGCTTTGGCCAGAAACGGAGCTGATTTTCCATACATTAATTCGCTTAAAAGTCTTACGGGACATTGTTTAAGTGCTTCTGGAAGTATCGAAAGTGTTGCTGCAGTTTTACAGCTTCACGAAGGTTTTTTGTTTGGAAATACTAACTGTACAGACCTTCATCCTGAAATTGCAACGTTAATTGATCCGTCCAAAGTGCTTTTAAAAACTCTTATAACAAACCCAAAAATAATTGCCAAAGCCAGTTTTGGTTTTGGTGATGTAAATGCATGTATACTATTTAAAAAATTCGAAAATTAATGGATAAAATAGAACTTATTGAAAGATTGAAGGTAATTATAAAGCCTTTTACAACAAACACAGAAGCCTTCGATAATTTAACAGAAGAAACCGATTTTATTAAAGATCTGAATATTAATTCGGCTAACCTTGTTGATATTGTGCTCGATATTGAAGAAAATTTTGATATCGTAATCGACAATACCGACATGGAACGCATGCTTGACGTAAAAACGGCCGTAGAAATTATCGAGACGAAACTTGCCGAAAAATGATTGGCAATGATGTCATAGATCTCGCGCAGACTAGAATTGAAAGCAATTGGCAGCGTAAAGGTTTTCTGGAAAAGATTTTTACAACTGAAGAACAGCAGTTTATACAAAATCACAGTGAACCAGAGATCATGGTATGGCTTTTATGGAGTATGAAAGAAGCCGCTTATAAAATTTACAACCGACAAACTAAAATAAGGGAATATATTCCTAAAAAGCTTTTGTGTGATGTCGATTCGATAAATTCTGCTGAGGCTTTTGGAAAAGTAAGCTGTAATGAAAATATCTATTTTACCGAAACAGTTATTTCTTCTGAAAGTATTCACACAGTTGCGGTAAACAATTTGGAAAATTTAAAAGATGTAATTGAGGTTGAAAACAGTCAAATTATAAAAGACGAAAATGGAATTCCGTACTTAAAAACAGCCAATATTCTTCAAGATATTTCAATTAGCCATCATGGAGCTTTTGAAAAAAGAGTCATTATTAAGCAGTAAAAATTAGTGATAAATAGAAGTTATTATTAAAACTTAAATTACTTTAAAACACAAACTTAAACTATCTTACTTAAAGCAAAAAAAACTCTAACTATTTAGAGTTTTTTTGCTTTTTATTTATAATGATTTCTTGTTATTCTTCTTCAGGTTTAAAACTTCCGTCGCTTGGATATTTAAGACTGTCTCTTAATTCCTCTACACGTTTTGGATCAAATTTTGGCAATTGCAATTCGTTGTTTTCTTTCCATTTTTTTACCGTTTCAGAAACTGCTTCCGACTTTTCAATTGATGGAGAAATGTCGCGAGCCATGTATAATGTTTGAGAAGGATATGCTAAAGAAGTACCGCTTTTTTCAATGATATCCATCATTCGTAACAATAAATCTTCTTGTACTTCTTGCGAGGTTTCAAAATTTATCGCTTCAATATAAGCGTTAATTTCAACTTTTAAGGCATCTGTGGTAATTCCAGTAAATCGAACAACTGGCGTTACATTAAGTACTGCGGGATGTGCGTATAATAGTGATCTTAATTCAACCAACAAATAACGCATTTGATCTGGAGAAGTCTCCATTCTAAAATTAAATACTGGATTAAAAATAAAACGATCGCGATGGTTAAAATTCTCAATTTTACTCGCAGAAAGCTGTCCATTCGGAATTGTTACAATTGTCCGCGCTGCAGTACGAATTGTAGTCGAGCGCATTCCGATAGATTCTACAGTTCCTTTTATATCATCGACACGGCAGTAATCACCAACACGCAAAGGCTGATCAGCAATAAGACTCACACTACCCACAAAATTTTCAATTGTTTTTTGCGCTCCTAAAGCCAAAGCGATACCTCCAATTCCAAGTGCCGCAAGTCCAGCGGTCACATCGACTCCAATAATTCCAAGCAAAGCAATAATTCCTATTACAATAATCGCTGCCTTAGTAGTACGGCTAAGAAATAATATCGCCGAAATAGCAGAAATACGCCCATTTCTACTCATCCTGCTTCGCGCGTACATACTCACAAAATCGGTCATTCTCCAAAGCAGAATTAAAAAAGCAAGAATGCAGATGGTAATGATGATAATGCTATAACGCTGTCTTACAATGATCGAAATCCCCATACGCTGTGTAAACGCTACAAATAAAATGACCGTCAAACACATGTGAACAGGTAATGAAAGGGCTTCAATTACAGCTGCGCCCTGTTCTGTAGATGCTTTTTTCCATATTCTTTGGATCAATAGCGTAAATAAAAAAACCAGTAATCTCGTCAGGAAATAAGATAAAACAGTCATTATAACGACTACAGTCCAATGACCTATTGGCACATTCCCTAATTTTCTCTCTTTTAAAACCCTAGGAAGCACTCGGTCTAAAAAAGTCTTTTCTCCTGTAATATCAGCTGCTAAAATTGCCTCCACAGTTTCTGAAGAAAAAAGCCAGATCGCAGGCTGTGTATCATCTGACTGGTTTTCTACATACAGTTCAATTACATTTTTACCCGTCGTTATAGTTCCAATATGATCTACGCCTGTTCCCAGATCATCGTCAAGACGTCCCAGTTCTTTATTACTGATTATTGAAGACGGCGATAAATTACCGCCTTGATCCAATAACTGCTGAAAAGTCTTTGCAATACGAATTCTTTCGGCAGTTCTACGATAAGAACGTTTACTTAATACAAAATACTGGCTGGCACGCAGGTAATTTTGGTCGCCAATCGCCTTAATAAATCCATTAACGGTTCCTTGAGGTGTTCTTCGTCCAAGAGAATCTTCTGGAACTTTTTCCACTTCTACTGTTGTCGTTTTTCCTCCTAATAATTGAGCTTGAACCATTTCTGGTTTAATAAGTAATGCCAGCATCACTACTAAGGAAAATAGCAGCCGTTTTTTTATATCTAAAATCATATTCAGATTGGATTTTCTAGTTTTCATACTAAAATAAGAAATCTTTCCTTAAGAAACGTGTCAAAATTGTAGAAAAGCACTACCCTTTTTCTGAACTGTTTGATGATAAAAAACGGTTTTTCTATTGTTAACAGCTTATTTTATTACGCTTCAAACTACAACCAAGAAGTCTGAAAAAAAATAATTTTTCTTACAAGAATTATTCTATATTTGAATATACAATTTATATATCTTTTCAATGAAAAAAATATTTTTACTATCTATAATTTTAACGGTTTTGTTCTCATGTTCAAGTGACAGCGATATAATTCCAGATGATGTCTCTGGAAACATTAATGGTGTTTGGGTGCTTAAAGCAGAATATAATGACATTGTAAGACAACCTCTTAGCGAATGCCGTTTGAATGAAAATTTAGCTTTTGAAGGTACTTCTATTAGTATGGTAAAAGCTGAGGAAACTGGAAATACAGGATGTACGCTGAGCACTGCCGAGGGAACTTTTTCTAAAACAGAAACCAGCTTATCTATTAAAATAGGAAGTACAACTACGAATTATAAAATCAAAGAATTAACTAAAACGAAGTTGTTTATATTCCCTGAAAATTCTGCGAAAGCATTTGAATACGAAAGAGCAGAATAATTTACTTCTTCTGTTAGAAAACATAAAACAGCAGATCTCATTTACTGAGTCTGCTGTTTTTTTATGTACTAAATTGATTCATTAAAACCAAACACACTTCATTATCAATAAATTAAACAATTATTTCTTATAATTCTGTTAGATGTTGTAAATTAGATATTGAGATTTTTTTGTAGAAAAATGATTTTAAAACCGATTCCTTTTCTTTCTTAATCTAGATTAATTGACAGATTTCTGAGTCTTGTCTAAGTTTGTAAAAGAAATTCAACGATAAAAAATCAGACAATTTATCAAACTAAAAATTGATATAAAAACAGAAAATATGGAAACGATAAAACTAGAATTAAACGAAAAAAAACACGGAGCTTTTAATCTGTATGTTGACGGCAAAAAACAAGGAGAAATGATTGTAAGCATTCAGCCTGATTTACTGACTGTTTACCACACGGGAGTTGAACCAGAAGCTGAAGGAAAAGGTTATGCTAAAAAACTTTTAGACGAAATGACTTCTTATGTCCGTGCTAATAATTTAATGGTTTTACCGCTTTGTCCGTATGTTCATGCACAATTCAAAAAACACCCAGAAGAATATCAAGATATTTGGAAAAAATAATCTTGACTCTTTTATAAATTCATTCAAAAAATAAAACATATGAATACCGAAATAGTAACCGACGGCGTGCCTTTAAACAATGCCAAAAAAGCTTTAATTATGATTCACGGCCGTGGTGCGGGCGCGCATGATATACTTTCGATTGCGAAACATCTTAACGTTGATGATTTTGCATTGGTCGCGCCTCAGGCAGAAAATAGAACTTGGTATCCGTATTCTTTCTTAGCGTCGCTTGACGAAAATGAACCTTCTTTTTCTAAATCATTAGAAGCTATTCATCAAGTTGTGGTGGCTGTTCAGCAGAACGGAATCGAAAAACAAAATATTTATTTCCTTGGTTTTTCTCAAGGCGCTTGTCTGGCTTTGGAATTTACAGCACGAAATGCTTCAAAATACGGAGGCGTTGTTGCCTTTACCGGCGGCCTTATTGGCGATAAAGTATATGAAAATCATTATACTGGAAATTTTGAAAACACACCTATTTTTATAGGAACGAGTGATCCAGATTTTCATGTCCCTGTAGAAAGAGTAAATGAATCTGAAGCGCTTCTTCAAAAATTAGGCGCATCGGTTACTAAAAAAATCTACCCAAATATGGGACATACAATAAGTCAGGACGAAATAAATTGGGCGAATGAACTTGTTTTTGCAAAAAAGTAATGATACAGATAACTCGGGTTTACAGCGATTCTAACGATGAAAGTCATTTTGAAGATTTTGAAGTTCCGTTAAAAAACAATGGCGATATTGGTTTTCTATCTGATGACGAATCTGTAAAATCAATCGTTTTTAGAGAAGTTAAACCTTCTTACGACTATGATTTTCATAATGCACCAGACCGCCAATATATTGTTTTATTAGAAGGAGGTGTCGAAATCGAAACTTCTTTGGGAGAAAAAAGAAAATTTGAAACAGGTTCTATTCTCTTAGTGGAAGATACCACAGGAAAAGGACATAAAACGAAAAATTTAGAACCCAAACTTCGAAAATCAATCTTTATAAAATTATAAACTGCCGGCAATTTGCCGGCTTTTTCATTTCTAACTATTTTGATTCTTTTTCTATATAAAAAGAGTTTCGTCTTATAATTACGATATATCGTAAATAAGAAAATCGACTCCTACAATTAAAACACTAATAAACAAACACTTAAACCAAACGGAATGTTATTTGTTTATCTCTTTCTAAAATAATAAAGGCGTCTTTTTATTTCTTAATCTAGGTTAATCGATCCACAGCTATAACGGGTGTAAATTTGTAAAAGAAATCAAGAAGAAATCAAATAACAATTTAATAATAAAATACCATGGAAAATAAAATTTTAGGCTTACACCATATTACTGCAATTGCAGGTGACGCAAAAAGAAACTTTAACTTTTACGCAAATATTTTAGGATTACGTTTCATTAAAAAAACAGTAAACTTTGATGATCCAGGAACATACCATTTTTACTTTGGTGACGAGGTTGGAAGCGCAGGAACGATTTTAACTTTTTTCCCTTGGGGAGAAGGAATTCAGCAAGGAAGAAAAGGTTCTGGAATGGCTACAGAAATTGGTTATTCTGTTCCAAAAGGAAGTTTAGATTTCTGGCAGAAACGTTTTGAGCAATACAATGTAATCTATAATAAACCTGCTGAAAAATTCGGAGAAAAATATCTTACTTTCTTAGATCCAGATGGTTTAAAATTAGAATTAATCGAATCTAAAACAGAAGATAACAGAAAAGCTTGGGAAACAGATGAGGTAAAAGCTGCTGTGGCAACAAAAGGTTTTCACAACATTACTTTGACTTTAAATGACATAAAACCAACGGCTGCTATTTTAACCGAAATATTTGGTTATAAATTAATTGACCAAGACGTAAACCGTTACCGTTATGCAACAGATGCTGTAGAAAACGCTGCAATTGTTGATTTGGTAGAATTGGCTGATGAAAAACGTGGTCTAAACGCCAACGGAACTGTTCACCACGTAGCTTTCCGTGTTCAAAATGATGAAATTTTAATGCACTTCCGTGAAAAAATCGAAGA
>NZ_CAMLIX010000130.1 GCF_946479975.1 uncultured Flavobacterium sp. | reverse complement strand
GATAACGACAAAGGTTCTGTTGCAAAAACGGTTTTCGAAAATTTAGAAAAAAGCAATTTGTTTACTGTTGTAACTCAAATTAACAACAAACCTGTTACAGAAGAAATTGCGAAAGAAAACGTTTATAAAGGAAAATTTCAATTAGCGATTGTGATTCCGCAAAATCTAAGTTCAGATTTACAGGCAAAAGTCGATCAGAATGTTGAAAAAATTGTGAGCAATTTAGGTTTGACCGACAGCACTGCAACTGCCGAACCTCAACGCATTATTAAAGAAAAAGAAGTAAAACTGTATTTTGATCCTGCGGTTCAAATGAGTTTCAAAAATGCAGTTATGAGTTCAATCGACAAAATGATTTCGCAGATAGAAACCAAATCCATTTATTCGACTTTTCAAAAACAATTGGGAGAAGATACTATCGATTTTGAACAGAAAAGTTTCATTACTTTTAAAGAAATAATTCCGACCATTAATAATAAAGAAGTTCGTCCGAACTCCACGCAGCACAACGTTCCAGCTTGGACACTTTTTGCTATTTTCTTTATTGTTATTCCGTTATCCATCAATATTGTAAAAGAAAAAACACAAGGAACTTTTGTTCGATTAAGAACCAATCCAGTTTCTAATCTGGTTGTGATTATTGGAAAAACGATCACCTACTCGATCATTTGTATGATTCAGTTTTACATGATGGTTGCCGTTGCCGTATTCTTATTTCCATCCATCGGATTACCTTCTTTAAATATCGAAGGTCATTTATTAATGATGAGCGTTGTGGCCTTATTTTCAGGTTTCGCTGCAATCGGCTTCGGGATTTTATTAGGAACTGTCGCAAGTACGCAGGAACAATCGGCTCCTTTTGGCGCCACAAGTGTGATTATTTTAGCAGCTGTCGGAGGCGTTTGGGTTCCTGTTTTTGCTATGCCGAAAATCATGCAGCTTATTGCTAAATCTTCACCAATGAACTGGGCTTTAGAAGCTTTCTACGATGTTTTACTTCGCAGTGTTTCTTTCCTGGAAATCATTCCAGAAATAAGTTTATTATTTTTGTTTTTTATTATTACAACTTCCATCGCATTATTTTATGATAAAAAGAAAAGAGCAGTTTAACGAGGCTACCGATTTAACCGTTTCACACGAAATCAGGATTCGTTTTAACGAAACAGATCCGCTTGGAATTGTTTGGCACGGAAACTATATTACCTATTTCGAAGATGGACGAGAAGCTTTCGGCCGCCAACACGGACTTACATATCTGGATATTGCAGCAACGGGTTATACAACACCAATTGTAAAATCGACTTGCGAACATAAATTGTCTTTGCGTTATGGAGATGTGGTAACAATTGAAACAACGGTTGTTGACACGCCAGCCGCAAAAATGATTTATCGTTTTAAAATTATTGATGAAAAAGGAGAAGTTGCCTGCACAGGCGAAACAACTCAGGTTTTTTTAGATAAAGATGGAAATTTAATGTTGACGAATCCGCCTTTTTATGAGGAATGGAAAAGGAAAGTTGGGTTGTTGAAATAGTTTTTTTAGCCACAAATTACACAAATTTTCACAAATTAAAAATCAATCTAAATCTGCTAAAATCTTTATAAATCTGCGTGAAACTTTTAAGCAATCCAAAATAAAACATCCCTACAAGGTTTTGAAAACCTTACAGGAGAGAAAATGAGATTATAAAATGATAAGAGAAATATACATTACAGAAACGAATTGTATCACGCCATTAGGTTTTGATGTTGAATCTAATATCGAAGCGATCCTTCGTGGCGATTCTGGAATTCAGCTTCACAGCGATATTTCTTTGATGCCGAATTCATTTTATGCTTCTGTTATAAATAATGAAAAAATAAACAGCGCTTTTGCAAAAATCAGTACCGAAACAAAATATTCTCGTTTAGAAAAAATGATGATTTTGGCTTTAGAGCCGATTATCAAAAATGCTGAAGTCGAATTAAATTCAAAAACTGCTTTTATACTTTCTACTACGAAAGGAAATGTAACGGCTTTAAAAAATTCTTCTGAAGAAAGTTTTAACAACGCACATTTAGATGCTTTAGCAAAAAACGTTTCCGATTTTTTTAAGTTTCAAACCCAGCCAATTGTCGTTTCAAATGCCTGCGTTTCTGGAATTTTAGCAGTTTCTGTTGCTAAGAGAATGATTCAGTCGGAACTTTATGATAATATTTTTGTTGTTGCTGGTGACGAAGTTTCAGAATTTGTTTTGTCTGGCTTTAATGCTTTTCAAGCGATGAGTGATTTGCCTTGCAAACCGTATTCTAAAAACAGAACCGGTGTCAGTTTGGGCGAAGCGACAGCTGCAGTTTTAGTTTCGGCGGAAGCCAAAAACGCAAAAATAAAAGTGATTGGAGATAGTTCAATAAACGATGCAAATCATATTTCGGGTCCTTCAAGAACAGGCGAAGGTTTGTTTAGAAGTATTCAGAATGCTTTGAAAGAAGCTCAAATTGAAGGCAATAAATTAGATTATATTTCAGCACACGGAACTGCAACGCCTTTCAATGACGAAATGGAAGCGATTGCTTTAAATCGTTTAGATTTACAAAATGTTCCCATCAATAGTTTAAAAGGATTTTACGGTCATACATTAGGCGCTTCGGGATTATTGGAAACAGTAATTGCGATAGAATCTGCCAATCAAAATATACTTTTTCAATCAAAAGGTTTTGATGAAATCGGCGTAAGCCAAACTATTAATGTGATTGAGAAAAATGAAGAAAAGAATATTGAATATTTCCTGAAAACGGCTTCTGGTTTTGGAGGTTGTAATACGGCTGTGGTTTTTGAAATAGTAAAACACGAATTGCACTAATTTTCACGAATTATTCAACTGTTCGGAAATTCTGACCAGTTAAAAGTGAAAAATCCCAGAAAGTTGATAAGTAAAAATGATTATCATTTCAGATAAAATCCTAAGAATGATAAATTTTAAATTAAAAAATATTGACAAAATAATTCCTGTTGGTCAAGAACCGAATCAAACATTAAGTTGGTTTTGGTTAACAGATGGAGAATTATGGCTTAATTTTGAAAATGAGACAATTTATAAATATTCTGATGAAGCAATCCATTATTTTGGAAATGAATCAACATCGTATAATGATTATTATTTAATCAGATTTATTGAGGATTTTATTGAGCTTTTTGAAAAAATGAGCGAAAGCATTCCTGAAAATTTTTACCTTTTAGCTGAAGATTTAAAAAAGTTTAAAAGTAAATCACAAGACTGGCTAGACATTCATGATACAAATGAAAATACAGATTTTTATTTTGATGAATATTACAAATTGGTTTCGTGGATTAATGAAAGAACATTAGATTCTGGACATTTAATAGGTGGTCCGAATTTATATTTCTTCAGAAAAAATGATAAAATAAAGATTATTTGGGAAACGGAATATTCTTTAGAAAACGGAATAAGTTTGTGGACAGCTACAGATGGTTGTTCCGAAATGAATTATCATGATTTTGTGAGTAAAATAAAAATGTTCGGAGAAGATTTTTTTAATAAAATGGACGATCAAATTGAATTGGCATTATCTAGAAATTTTAAAAACATATTTATTGATAAAAATAGATTAGTTGAAGAACATCAAGAAAGAAAAGAAGATTTTTGGAACGCATTCAAACTATTAACAAAAGAATCTGATGTCAAAACAGATTGGACGCATATTGATCAAATATATAATAGCATAATAAAAGATTAAAGTAGCATTCCTTAAAAACAACTTCTGGATTGGGAGGTTGTAATACGGCTGTGGTATTTGAGAAAATAAAATGAGAAGTTTAAAAAACTTAAATATTGAGAAAAGTATAATCAAAAGTAAACTGGTATATACTGAAAGCTGGTCTGATATATTTGATACCATACTTATTTTTATACTTTTTAGTTTTTTAGTTATTTGTCCTTTTTTAGTTTATTTCGATCCATATCGAGATTATTCACAAACGGAAACTGAATATTATCTGCTATTTTTTATTAGTCTATTTTCTGCCTATGCAATTTATCGAAAAGCAACTGAAAAACATCTTACGAAAATTATAAGCAAATATGACGCTGAAAGAAATAGAGCAATTATTAATGAATATTGTAATAAATCAGGATGTAAAAGAGCTGTAAATTCAAAAGAATTAATAATTTATAATAAATATCCAGATGCTCTGGCACTTAATTCTGTATATCTGTCAAGCAGAATATTTATTCTAGAAAAGAATAATATCTATATGACAATAATTAAAAAAGGTCGCAAAACCAATTTTCCTGTTCTTTTTTCTCAATTACTTTTAAAGGCTGACATTAAAAAACTGTGTTCTTAAAATAAAATGACTCAAAACAAACCCAACATACAATCCTACATCAAAATTGAAAACAACGAAATTGTTCTCAACGGAACTTCTGTATTCAAAATTGAACCAACCGATTTTGCTGGTTTCTCTAAACAAGCATATCGTAATTTTGAAATGCAGTATCCAAAGTTTTTCAAAATGGATGCTTTGAGCAAACTGGCTTTTTTAGGTTCAGAATTGCTTTTGAGTCCGATCACATCGACTGAAGAAGAAAATAATATCGCTTTGGTTTTGGCAAATAAATCTTCGAGTTTAGATACCGATGTAAAATACCAGGAATCGATTTCAGATAAAGAAAACTATTTTCCGAGTCCGGCGGTGTTCGTTTATACATTGCCGAATATTTGTCTGGGCGAAATAAGTATTCGTCATCAGCTGAAAAGTGAGAATTCTTTTTTTATATTTGATGCTTTCAATTCTGAATTTTTGTCCAACTATTCGGAGATTTTGTTAAACACAAATAAAGCAGATTCGGTTCTTTGTGGCTGGGTCGAATATTTTAACGAAAATTATAAAGCTTTTCTTTGCCTTATCAGCAAAGAAGAAAACGAGAAATATACAAACGAAACTATCAATACATTATACAATAAATAAGCATGGAAGCATTAAAAGAAGAATTAAAAAATAAAATCATAACTACTCTTAACCTTGAAGATATTGCAATTGAAGACATTGCAGATAACGATCCTTTGTTTGGAGACGGTTTAGGTTTAGACTCAATTGATGCACTTGAATTGATCGTGATTTTAGATAAGGACTACGGAATTAAATTGGTTGACCCGAAAGAAGGAAAAACAATTTTCCAGTCTATCGAAACTATGGCAGCGTATATCAGCGCTAACAGAACTAAATAAATTTTAGATTTCAGACTTTAGATTTTAGATTTCTTAAACCGAAATATTAAAATCTAATTCAGATACCACATCAACTTTGTCAAAGTTTAAAACTTTGACAAAGTTCAAGAAAATCTAAAATCATAAATCTAAAATCTACAATGACAAGAGGTGTTGCTATAACGGGAATGGGAATTATTTCTGCGATTGGGAATTCGGTTGAGGAAAATTATATTTCGTTGATCGAAAACAAAATCGGTATTTCTCGCATTCAAAATATTTCGACGGTTCATGAAGATGTGATCAAAGTGGGTGAAATCAAAAAAACCAATGAAGATCTTATCTCTGAATTGAAATTAAATGAGGATAATAATTTCTCCAGAACCGCTATGATTGGTACTTTGGCAGCAAAACAAGCTGTTGAAAATGCCGGCATTACCGCTATCAATGAATTTAGAACCGGACTTATATCTGCTACCAGTGTGGGCGGAATGGATATGACGGAAAAACATTATTACGATTATTTCGAAAAGCCAGAATTGGTAAAATATATCACGTGCCATGATGGCGGTGATGTTGCGGATAAAATTGCCGAAGAATTAGGTCTGAAAGGAATGGTTACAACCATAAGTACCGCTTGTTCTTCTGCTGCCAACGCTATTATGCTGGGTGCAAGATTAATCAAAACTGGAAAATTAGATCGCGTAATTGTAGGTGGAGCCGATGCTTTGGCAAAATTCACCATCAACGGATTTAAGACTTTGATGATTTTATCTGACGAATATAATAAGCCTTTTGATAATAACAGAAAAGGATTAAATCTTGGAGAAGCTGCAGCTTTTCTAGTATTAGAATCAGATGAAGTTGTCGAAAAACAGAATAAAAAAGTACTGGCAAGAGTTTCGGGTTACGGAAATGCCAATGACGCTTTTCACCAAACTGCCTCTTCTGAAAACGGAGACGGCGCTTATTTGGCCATGAAAAAAGCTTTTGAAGTTTCGGGTTTACAACCTTCTGAAATTGATTACATCAACGTGCACGGAACAGCAACGCCAAATAACGATTTATCAGAAGGACGAGCTTTACGCCGTATTTACGAAGATGAAAAAGTTCCCGATTTCAGTTCTACAAAACCTTTTACAGGACATACTTTAGCGGCGGCGGCGGCGATTGAAGCCGTTTACAGTGTTTTGGCAATTCAGAATAATGTGGTTTATCCGAATTTGAATTTCGACGTTCCGATGGAAGAATTTGATTTAAAACCGCAGACTTCCTTAAAAAATAAAACTATCGAACATGTTTTATCTAACTCTTTTGGATTTGGAGGAAACTGTTCAACCCTTATATTTTCAAAAAGCTAATGAAAAAAACATATATAAATGGAGTAGGCTGTATTTCGACTCAAAAAACATTTGATACTGTTTTTTTAGAAGAAGCCAATGTTAATAATGAAGAAAATGTACTGGCAATTGTTCCGCCGGCATACAAAGAATATATTTCACCCGCTGCCAGCAGAAGAATGGCAAAAGGGGTGAAAAACGGAATCGTAGCTTCGGCTTTGGCCATGAAAGATGCTAATGTAAAAAACGTCGATGCGATTATT
The DNA here is from genome assembly GCF_946479975.1 of uncultured Flavobacterium sp. The sequence goes on along the minus strand of NZ_CAMLIX010000130.1, from coordinate 7,838 downwards.
ACCGGAACGGGTTTAGGCTGCATTGAAGATTCTGAAAAATTCTTAAAAAGCATTTTAGATAATAAAGAAGAGTTCCTGACTCCGACTTCTTTTATTCAATCGACTCATAATACGGTTGGTGCACAAATTGCGCTGCTACAACAATGTAAAGGATATAATTTCACTTATGTGAATGGTGCAGTTTCTTTTGAATCGGCTCTTCTTGATGCTAAAATGCAGATAGAAGAAGACGAAGCAAATTCAATTTTGGTTGGTGGCGTTGATGAAAACGGCGAATATACTACTGCCCTTTTCAAATTAAACGGACGAATTAAAAAAGATAATTCGGCTCCTTATGATGTTTTGACTTCTACTACTAGCGGCGCCGTTTATGGAGAAGGTGCTAGTTTTTTTGTTTTAGAAAATGAAAGAAAAGAAAATACATACGCAGAACTTTTGGATGTTTCTATTGTAAATACTTTAGAAGAAAACGAAGTTGAAAGCGAAATTAAATCTTTTTTAAAATCTAATAATTTAGAAATTTCTGATGTTGATGCCTTAGTTTTAGGTTTTGACGGAAATGCCGATTTCGAAAATTATTACAGAAATCTAGCTAAAAATACTTTTGCTCAAACTCCCGTTTTATATTACAAACATTTGAGCGGCGAATATGATACAGCTTCGGCTTTTGCTTTTTGGATGGCTTCTAAAATTTTGAAAACTCAGGAAATTCCCGAAATTGTAAAAGTAAATTCGGTTACAAAATCGGCTTATAAAACCATTCTATTGTACAATCAATTAAACGGAAAAAACCATAGTTTTACGCTGCTGTCAAAATGATAAAGCATAAAAACATATCGCTGTTTTTTATCATTTTATTGCTTATTCTGAATGTTCTGAATCTTTACAATACCATTCATTTTCTGTGGTTTGTTGCTGTAATTCTAATTTGGATTGGAATAAATGCTTTTGGTTCTGCCCGAATTTCTTCGAACTATCATGTAAAAGCATTTTGCAATAATCCTTTAGAAACAGAAAAAAAAATTGCTATAACTTTTGATGACGGCCCGAGCCTTTATACTTTAGAAGTTTTAGAGCTTCTGAAAAAATACAATGCCAAAGCGACTTTTTTCTGCATTGGAAAAAATATAGAAACGCATCCTGAAATTCTTCAAAAAGTGATTGCTGAAGGTCATTTGGCTGGAAATCATTCTTATTCTCATTCTAAATTTTTCGATTTTTATAATGAAGATAAAATAACCAAAGAACTTCAGAAAACAGATCAATTACTTGAAAAATTTACTTCCAAAAAAATTAATTTTTTTCGTCCGCCTTACGGAGTTACAACGCCGTCGATTCGTAGAGCTTTAAAAAGAACTGGACATAAAGTGATTGGATGGAATATTCGTTCGCTTGACGGTGGAACAAAAAATCAGGAATTAATTTTGAATCGCATTATAAAACGAGTTTCTCCCGGCGGAATTGTACTTTTGCATGATACTGGAGCACATTCGGTTTTAGTCTTGGAACAGTTTTTGCAATTTTTACAGCAGAATAATTATCAAGTCGTTTCGATTGAAGAACTTTTGAATCTTAAAGCTTATGGAGATTGAACGCTGATGAAACGGATTCGCTTACGCGAAGACGCGGATAAAAACGGATTTTTTCAATTAATAATCTGGGTTAATCATTTTATCCCGATAGCTATCGGGAGTGGCAAAAAATTTAAAGCAAAATTCTTAACAAAATATGAAAATTAAAATAGCTTTCTTAATTCTATTTATTTCAGGCAGTTTGTTTGCTCAGGAACAAAAAATGACTGCTTCAGAAATAGCTCAATTTAAAGAAGATGTAAATGTTGTTGCCAAAAAAATCAAAACTTTAAGTACCGATTTTGTTCAGTACAAACATTTGGATTTTTTATCGAAAGATATTGAAACTTCGGGAAAAATGATTTTTAAAGAACCTGCATTACTTCAATGGCAATATAAAAAACCGTACAATTACAGCATCACTTTTAAAAACGGAAAAATCCTGATTAATGACGAAGGAAAGAAAAGCGCTGTTGATATTGGAAACAGTAAAATCTTTGCCCGAATCAATAAATTAATTGTGGGAAGCGTGAGCGGTAATATGTTTGACGATAAGGAATTTACAATTTCGTATTTTAAATTGAAAGGTCAGAATCTGGCAAAGTTTCTTCCGAAAGATGCGACGCTGAAAAAATACATCAAACAAATCGAACTGACTTTTGACAAAGAAGAAGCAACTGTGGTTCAGGTAAAATTGTTAGAATCATCTGAAGACTATACTCGAATTGTACTTAAAAATAAAGTGATCAATGCAAAAATCGACGATTCAGTTTTTACTAATTAATTGCTTTCTGGCGATTGCTTTAGTTTCTTGTGGCTCGGTCACAAAAAATTATACGCCTAAAAAATTAGACAAAACATCTTATACGGTTCCGTATTTCGCAGATTCGAAAACAGATTATGTTTACAAAACGAATATCAGTGTTTACGGAAATGAAATCTCTGGAATTTTCATTGCAAAAAAAATAAACGATACAACACACCGAATTGTTTTTACAACTGAATTCGGAAATAAATTAATGGATTTTGAAATTTCGGATAACGATTTTAAAGTCAACTCCATTGTTTCAGAATTAGACCGAAAAATATTGATTAATACTTTGAAAGAAGATTTTCGATTACTTCTAAAAAAGGAATATTTGATTAAGGAACAATTTGAAAATGAAGACGCTGACATTTATAAATCGGAAGATGGAAAGAAATACAATTATATTTTTATCTCAAAAAAAGACAAGAAAGTAGAAAAGATCGTTCATTCATCCAAAACAAAAGAAAAATTTACACTGCTTTTCAGTTCAGAAAACAATATTTTTGCTGAAAAGATTCAGATAATTCATCAGAATATTAAATTAAAAATTGAACTGAATTATTTTAAATCAGAATAGAAAATTAAACTAATCATAAACTTTAAATCAATTAGTAATGAAAAAATTTGTTGTAATTGCATTTGTTTTATTTATCGGAATAAAATCAGAAGCGCAGGTAAGAGTTAGTCCAGGACTTCGCGGCGGTTTAAATTTATCAACTTTAAGTAATATTGATGATAATCAAACTAAAGCCGATTTTTATGTTGGTGGATTATTGGATATTAGATTTAATAAGTTTTTCTCCTTACAGCCAGAGATAACATACTCTAGACAAGGTGATAAGGGAAGAGAATATTTTGATAATGGCAGTTCTCGTTCTGTAAATTATGAACTAAATTATGTAACGCTTGGAGCTGTAGCTAAATTTAACTTTAATGGTGGCGGTTTTCATCTATTGGCGGGTCCATCTTTAGATTTTAAAGTTAGTGACAATTACATTAATAGTAGTCCAGAAGATTTTGATCTAGCGATTGTTGGTGGAGTTGGTTACACACTGCCAAACGGTCTTACATTTGAAGCGAGAATTAAACAAGGTTTAGTTGATATTTATGGTTATGAAGGCGTAGATTATTATTACGATGATGTGATTTTAAATCAGGTTTTTCAAATTGGTATTAGTTACAAGTTTAAAACGAGATAAAACATGAATAAAAAAGTAATACTTTTTATCGCAGTTTTTTTTACAGTTTTAAATATACAAGCTCAGATAAGTGTTAAACCCGGATTAAGAGGCGGATTTAGTTTTTCGACAATTTCTGAAATGCATGCCGACTATAAAACTGATTTTTATACAGGTGGTTTTGCCGAAATTAAAATCACAAAAGTGTATGCATTACAGCCAGAAATAAACTATACTAGACAAGGTTCTAATAATGTAGCGCGAAATTATTTTGATGAAAATACTCAAACGAATAGAACAGAACATTTAGATCTTGAAATAAATTATTTGTCACTTTCGATTATAAATAAGTTTACTTTACCGCAAGGAATACAGTTTCAAGCGGGACCAACTTTAGACCTTTTGCTAAATGATAATCTTGCGGTTAGAAAAGCACAAAATGATCTTGGTTTGGTTTTGGGTGTTGCTTATGCGCTTCCGTCTGGTTTAACATTTGAAGCACGATTTAAGAAAGGTTTACTTGATGTTTTGAGCAGTGATTATTACCAAAATAACTCCAATAATTATTATTTATTTGGAGATTATAACACAAACATCAATTTTCAGTTGGGAGTTTCCTATTCATTTGGAAAATAAAAATTATGATTTTAAAGGATTTTTACAAAATACTATCAGAAGAAAAAGTGTCTGATTCAAAATATAATGTTACGATTTTAGTCAATGAAAAACATGAGGTTTTTAAAGGACATTTCCCAGGAAATCCTATTATGCCTGGTGTTTGCATGATTCAGATTATCAAAGAACTTACAGAATCTATTACAAAAAGTTCGCTGATGATTCAGTCTTTGGCAAATGTAAAATTCATGGCGCTTATTAATCCAGAAGTGAATCCAGAATTAAGATTGGAGCTAGATATTACAACTACTGAAGACGATTTGGTAAAAGTGAAAAACACGACTTACTTTAATGACACTACCGCTCTAAAACTGAGCAATGTGTACAAAAAAATATAATTATGAAATTATTACTGACCTTACTTTTATGGGTAAATTTTGCTGGAACGCCAGATTTGGCTTCCATACGCAAAATGTACTCTGATGTTGCAAAATCTGAAGCAAATGCTAAAGAGTTTACAGCAAAACTTGCAGGCATTTCTAATAATGACGATAAAATTTTAGTGGCTTATAAAGCGGCTTCTATTTTGGTAGATTCTAAGTTTGAAAAAAAATTAGGCGAAAAAATTGAGCGTTTTAAAGAAGGTGCCAAACTTCTTGAAGCAACCATAAAAAGTGATCCGAGTAATATCGAAATGAGAATGATTCGCTTAAGTGTTCAGGAAGATGTTCCAGGAATTACGGGCTACAAGAAAAACATTAAAGAAGATAAAAAATTCATTACAACTTATTATGCATCTCAAGGTGCAGCTTTGAAAGAGTATCTAAAAGACTTTGTTTTACAATCGAAAAGTTTCTCTGAAAAAGAGAGGCAATTTGTAAAATAAGCCGCCAAAAATCAAAATGAAACCAACTTTAACCAATCAGGAATTACTTGATTCAATAAACTTTTGTGTTGTTGTACCCACTTACAACAACCCGAAAACGCTGAAAAAAGTACTGGATTCTATTTTAGATTTTACTAATAATATCATCATTGTTAATGACGGTTCTACCGATTCGACAAGTGAAATTTTAAAGAATTTTTCGTCGCTAACACAAATTCATCATCCTAAAAATTTAGGAAAAGGCCGTGCGCTAAGAAATGGTTTTAGAAAAGCGCTAGAATTAAATTTCGAATACGCCATTACAATCGATTCTGACGGACAGCATTTTGCTTCTGATATTCCGATTTTCTTAGAAGCCATTCAAAAAGAACCAAATACTCTTTTGATTGGAAGCCGCAATATGACGCAGGAAAATGTGCCGAAGAAAAGCAGTTTCGGAAACAAATTTTCAAATTTCTGGTTTAAGTTTGAAACAGGAATTAAACTCGACGACACACAATCTGGATTTAGATTATATCCTTTGCGATTATTACCAAAACGATTTTATACCAATAAATTTGAATTTGAAATCGAGGTAATCGTGCGTGCTGCGTGGAAAGGAATTGTAGTAAAAAATATTCCGATTCAGGTTTTGTATGATCCTGCAGAGAGAGTTTCGCATTTTCGTCCGTTCAAAGATTTTACCCGAATTAGTATTTTAAATACCGTTTTGGTAACCAACGCTTTGTTGTATATCAAACCAAGAGATTTTTTTAGGAACGCAAAAAAAAAAGGATTTAAGAAATTCTTTTTAGAAGATATTTTAGAAAGCAGTGATTCTAATTTTAAAAAATCTGCCGCTATTGCATTAGGAATTTTTATAGGACTTTCGCCTTTTTGGGGATTTCAAACCATATTACTTTTTACACTTGCAGCTTTATTCAGGCTCAATAAAGTCATTGCTTTTTTGACTTCAAATGTGAGTTTTCCGCCATTCATTCCGCTTATAATTTATGGTTCTTTAAAGATTGGAAGCTATTTTGTTTCATCAGATGCACCATTACTTTTAGATAGTTCTATGACGTTTGACGATATTCAAAAAAATGCAGCGCAATATATCGTCGGAAGTCTTATTTTAGCATCCGTTTCGGCGCTCTTAGTTGGTTCAATAAGTTATTTGCTTTTGACGGCTTTTAGTTCTAAAGACAAAACAAATATTTAAAAAAGTTTGTCACAGATTAAATGATTTAAAATTATTTTTACATCCTGTTTGTCAGGCTGAGCGAAGTCGAAGCCCACGTCCAATTGGAACGTCCTTCGACTTCGCTCAGGGTGACAAACTAAAGCTAATCCTTTAATCTGTGGCAAAAGACAATTTCATGTTTTTTGTACTAATTAATTCGTGAAAATTCGTGAAATTCGTGGCTGAAAAAACTTAACCAACAATCATGCATCAATACTTCTACGCCATTCATTTATTTGTAAACCGAAGAAAATCTTTGTCGGTTTTTTTGGCTTTAATGATGCTCGTTGTTTTTGGATTCTTTGCTTCAAGATTGAAGTTCGAAGAAGATATTACTAAACTTATTCCAACAAACGACAAAACCGATGTTACTGCAAAAGTTTTAAAACAACTCAACTTTGCCGATAAAACAACCGTCATTTTCAAACTTGAAAAAAAAGGATCTGCTGAAGATCTGCAAAAAATGGCAACTGCTTTTTCAGACAGCGTTTCTAAATCCTGCAAACCTTATGTAACGGGAATTCAAGGAAAAATCGACGAAGAAAATATTCAGGAAACGATTGATTTTGTTTACAACAATCTGCCGCTTTTTCTAAACGATAAAGATTACGAAAACATTCAGCAGAAAATTCAAAAAGACAGCATTGCTACCACCGTTCAGGGAAATTACAAATCGATTATCTCTCCTTCTGGATTTATCACCAAAGATTTTATTCTGCAAGATCCGTTTGGGATTTCATTTATTGCTTTAAAAAAATTACAGCAATTAAATATTGGTGACGATTTTACGCTGGAAAATGGTTTTGTAATGACGAAAGATAAAAAGAAATTACTGCTTTTTATCACTTCGAATATTCCGTCGAGCGAAACAGAAAAAAACACCATTTTTGCCGAAAAATTAAAATCTATTCAGGAAAATTTAAATCAGAATTTTAAAGGAAAAACTTCGATCAGTTATTTTGGTTCGGCTTTAATTGCTGTTGCCAATGCCAATCAAATTAAAAGCGACATTATTCTAACGACATCAATTGCGATGTTTACTTTAATGTTGATTCTGATTTTATTCTACCGAAAAGTTTTAATTCCGCTGATTATTTTTCTTCCAACGGTTTTTGGAGGTTTATTTGCCGTTGCATTTTTATATTTTGTGAGAGAACAGATTTCAGCAATTTCATTAGGAATTGGTTCTATTTTATTGGGAATTACGATCGATTATTCCATTCATATTCTCACGCATTACAAACACAACAGCGATGTAAAAACATTATACAAAGACATTACAATGCCTGTTATTATGAACAGCTCAACAACTGCTGTTGCTTTTTTATGTCTTCTTTTTGTAAAATCCGATGCGCTAAATGATCTCGGGATTTTTGCTGCCGTGATCGTAATGGCTTCGGCTATTTTCTCGCTTTTAATTGTTCCTCATTTATACAAACCAAAAGAAAATCCAGCCGAACACAAAAAAAATGTGATTGACAAAATGGCTCATTTTTCATTTCACAACAACAAATTCTTAATCGGATTTTGTGTTATCATTACCATTATTTGTTGTTTT